>JAICKZ010000215.1 GCA_025927665.1 Steroidobacteraceae bacterium
CACCTTCGTCAACGCGGCTGTCAACGTCGTCTTGCCATGGTCTACGTGTCCAATGGTGCCTACGTTTACATGCGGCTTCGTACGCTCAAATTTCTCTTTTGACACAGCGGCAATCCTCTGAAAGTTTCAATTCAAATAAATATTAATGACAGGTCTTAATCACAGTTAAAAATACAATCAATCTCTATTGGTAATGATGTTGGCAATATTAGTTGGCACTTCAACATACTTTGCAAACTCCATGGTATAGGTCGCACGACCCTGACTCATCGATCGCATCGAAGTGGAATACTGAAACATCTCGGCCAGCGGCACTTCTGCAGTGACAACCTTGCCGGAAACTGAATCTTCCATGCTCACAATTTGACCGCGACGACGATTCAAGTCGCCAACAATATCACCATAGTAATCTTCTGGTGTAACTACTTCGACCTTCATGATGGGTTCAAGAATAACCGGTGTGGCAGCATGCATTGCTTCTCTAAACGCCATCGATCCTGCAATCTTGAACGCCATTTCGTTTGAATCCACATCGTGATACGAACCATCAAACAAAGTGACTTTCACATCAACAACGGGATAACCCGCCAGCACACCAGACTCGGTGGCTTCTTTAATGCCTTTGTCAACTGCGGGAATGTATTCACGCGGTATGGTACCGCCAACAATGGCATTCACAAATTCGTAACCTTTGCCGGGCGCAGCAGGCTCAAGCGTAATCCACACATGACCGTATTGCCCGCGACCACCAGATTGACGCACAAACTTGCCTTCTTGATCGACCTTGCCACGAATGGTTTCACGATAAGCCACTTGCGGCTTACCCACATTGGCATCCACTTTGAATTCGCGCTTCATGCGATCAACAATAATTTCCAAATGCAACTCACCCATGCCGGAAATAATGGTTTGACCAGACTCTGAATCGGTATGCATACGGAACGATGGATCTTCTTTGGCCAAGCGCTGCAATGCGATGCCCATCTTTTCTTGATCCGCTTTGGTTCTGGGCTCAACTGCAACTGAAATCACAGGCTCGGGAAAGTCCATTTTTTCGAGTTGAATTGGCGCATCTGGATCACACAGCGTGTCACCTGTCGTTGCATCTTTTAATCCCACTGCTGCAGCAATATCACCAGCATATACTTCTTTAATTTCACTGCGCTCATTGGCGTGCATTTGTAACAAGCGACCAATGCGCTCTTTTTTATCCTTACCTGGATTAAGCACCATATCGCCTGATTTCATCACACCAGAGTACACGCGGAAGAATGTCAGATTGCCAACAAAGGGATCGTTCAGGATTTTAAACGCCAATGCCGCAAATTTCTCGGTGTCACTGGCCTTTCGCGATGCTTCCTTGTCATCCTTTGACAAGCCTTTTACGGGCGGCATCTCAGTCGGTGCCGGCATGAATTCGATAACCGCATCAAGCATGGCCTGAACGCCCTTGTTCTTGAAGGCAGAGCCACACAGCGTGAGGCAAATTTCATTACGCAGTGCACGTTCACGCAAGCCAGATTTGATCTCTGCTTCGGTTAGTGCCTCGCCTTCCAAATACTTGTTGGTCAACGTTTCATTCGCTTCAGCGGCAGCTTCTATCATCTTCAAACGCCATTCGTCACACAACTGTTTCATATCAGCTGGCACTTCTCGATATTCAAATTTAGTGCCTTGAGTGGAATCGTCCCAACAGATCTCTTTCATGCGAATCAAATCAACCACACCAACAAATTTTTCTTCCGCGCCAATCGGTAATTGAATTGGCACTGGATTACCGCGTAGACGCGTGCCGATTTGTTCAACACAGCGAAGAAAGTTCGCCCCAGCACGATCCATTTTATTCACAAAGGCTAGACGTGGCACTTTGTACTTGTTCATCTGACGCCATACGGTTTCAGATTGTGGCTGCACACCCGCAACTGCACAGAATACAGCTATTGCGCTGTCGAGCACTCGCAAGCTACGTTCGACTTCAATGGTGAAATCAACGTGTCCAGGTGTATCAATAATGTTGATGCGATGTTCAGGAAAGTTATTTTCCATGCCTTTCCAGAAGCAAGTGGTTGCCGCTGCGGTGATAGTAATACCACGCTCTTGTTCCTGTTCCATGTAGTCCATGACAGCAGCGCCGTCGTGCACTTCACCGATCTTGTGTGAAACACCTGTATAGAACAGGATGCGTTCGGTAGTCGTGGTCTTACCGGCATCAATATGAGCGGAAATACCGATATTTCGGTAACGCTCAATTGGTGTAGTACGTGCCACGATCCGATATCCTCACAATTAAAAAGTGCAATGCAGTCAAAACAAAAGCGCCATCCCGTCTGCGTGAGACGGACGCGAGTTGCAACCAAGTTGTATAGATTCCCGCATCCAGAGGCGACCAGATGTGACAACCCGGAACCCGTCTAAAAATAGCGGGTTCCATTTTCAAAACTGCCTGACAACTATCGCAAGAGCGCTAGGCTCAATCACAACTCGTCATGCAGTCACTTCAAATCCTACCAACGATAATGTGCAAACGCACGATTGGCATCTGCCATGCGATGAGTGTCTTCACGCTTACGTACTGCGGTGCCACGATTTTCTGCAGCGTCCAATAGTTCAGCCGCCAGACGATGTGCCATGGTCTTTTCGCTACGCGCAGCTGCAGCTTCAATCACCCAACGCATTGCCAAGGTTTGACGGCGTGGTGTGCGAACTTCAACTGGAACTTGATACGTGGCTCCGCCAACACGACGGCTTTTTACTTCAACCGATGGCTTGACGTTGTCCAGTGCCAGCGACAGCAACTCAATAGACTGATCGGGTTGCTTGCCAGTCTTTTCAGTAATGCGATCCACTGCGCCGTATACAATGCTTTCAGCAACTGACTTCTTGCCGCGCTCCATTACCATGTTCATAAATTTGGACAACAACACGCTATTGAAGCGTGGATCAGGAAGAATGGTGCGAATAGGCGCGGAAGTTCTGCGGGACATAGTGTTACCGGTATTGAATGTGTCGTTTAATAATATTAATTACTTAGCAGCGGCCTGTTTTGGACGCTTGGCACCGTACTTAGAACGGCCTTGACGACGATTGGCAACGCCAGCGCAGTCGAGTGTGCCGCGAATGGTGTGATAACGCACACCAGGAAGATCTTTAACACGGCCACCGCGAATCATGACAACTGAGTGCTCTTGAAGGTTGTGACCCTCGCCACCGATATAACTGATGACTTCGAAGCCATTGGTCAAACGCACTTTGGCGACTTTACGCAAAGCGGAGTTCGGTTTCTTTGGAGTAGTGGTGTACACGCGCGTACACACACCGCGTTTTTGCGGACAAGCAGCCAATGCAGGTACCTTGGTTTTATAACTAGGTAGCCGACGAGGCTTACGAACCAATTGACTGACAGTTGCCATATCTCTCGTTTTCCTAAATACATATCGCTGCAATATCACAGCGACACAGAAACACCGAATCCCTCTCGCTACGCGGAGGTAATCCGGTGGTGAATAGAAACTCCAAATTACGGAGCTCCGAAGAAAGGGGCGCGATTTTAGGAATGCCTCAGCCCAGTGTCAACTAAACAATGGAAATGAACGCAAACTAATTTCACTCCGCCCCGTAAATACACTCGTTTTGTCATCCTTTAAACCAGGAACACCTGATCAAATCGAAGCGTTCCAAGTCCGGCAGTTATGCTGTGATCAAATCAGGCCGATGCATCTGCTTCATCAGAAACAGAATCATCCGCCTCAACCACACCGCTACCCATGTCCATGAAACCACGACCAGCGCGAGGGTCATCCACCGATTTGCGCTTGCGACGCGAATGGAAGAATGAACCCGTGCCCGCAGGAATCAATCGGCCGACAATGACGTTTTCTTTCAAGCCTCGCAAACCATCTTTCAAACCACGAACCGATGCTTCGGTAAGCACACGAGTGGTTTCTTGGAATGATGCCGCTGAAATGAATGATTCAGTTGCCAACGATGCCTTGGTAATACCCAATAACATGGGCTCAAGACGTGCAGGTACTTTGTTCTGCTGCATCATCAATTGATTGATTTCGCCTAAGCGTGCTCGATCAATGTTTTCGCCCTTCAACAAGCCCGTATCACCTACAAAAGCAACTTCCACTTTGCGCAACATCTGACGAATGATGACTTCAATGTGCTTGTCATTAATCTTTACACCCTGCAGACGATACACATCTTGAATTTCACGAACCAAGTAATTGGCCAATGATTGCACGCCCTGCAAACGCAAAATGTCATGCGGATTGGGCTCGCCATCGGCGATCACTTCACCACGTGTGACTTGTTCGCCTTCGAACACATTCAAATGACGCCACTTAGGAATCAGCTCTTCATGTTTCTCGCCCGATTCATCGGTAATGACCAAGCGACGTTTTCCCTTGGTCTCTTTGCCAAAGCTGACCGTACCTGAGTATTCAGCCAAGATGGCCGAGTCTTTAGGTTTGCGAGCTTCAAACAAATCGGCAACGCGCGGCAAACCACCGGTGATGTCGCGAGTCTTTGATGACTCTTGCGGGATACGCGCAATGATGTCACCCACGGCCACTTTGGCGCCGTCTTCCAAGCTCACAATCGCACCGGCAGGCAATGCATAAGCGGCTGGAATATCAGTGTTGGCGAAAGTAACTTCTTTACCCTTGGTGTTTAACAATCGCAACATCGGACGCATGTCTTTGCCGCTCGAGCTGCGCTGCTTAGGATCCATCACAACAGTGCTAGATAAACCGGTGACATCGTCGACTTGACTCGACACAGTGATGCCGTCATAGAAGTCTTGGAACTTAACCAAGCCGGCTACTTCGGTCACAACAGGATGAGTATGTGGATCCCATGTTGCCAAGATCTGTCCGGCTTCGGCCGAATCACCGTCCTTAACCATAATCATCGCGCCGTAAGGAATCTTGTAGCGCTCACGTTCACGACCAAACTCATCAACCACGCCCAGTTCACCGGAGCGCGATACCGCAACCCAGTGACCTTTTTCATGATGTACGGTTTTGAGATTGTGCAAACGAATCGTACCCTTGCTCTTGATCTCCACTGAGTTCACAGCAGCGGCTCGTGATGCAGCACCACCGATATGGAAGGTACGCATGGTCAGCTGTGTGCCGGGTTCACCGATAGACTGGGCCGCAATCACGCCCACGGCTTCGCCCATATTGATGCGATGTCCACGCGCCAAATCACGACCATAGCATTGCGCACAAACACCATAACGTGTTTGACACGTAATGGGTGAACGCACTTTGATTTCGTCCACGCCTTCGATTTCAAGTAGCTTAACTAACTTTTCGTCAATCAACGTACCCGCGGCCACCAGTACTGCTTCGGTACCAGGCTTGAGTACATCGATGGAAGCTACACGGCCCAGTACGCGTTCACCAAGACCTTCAACCACGTCACCACCTTCAACGATGGGCACCATGGGAACGCCGAGATCAGTGCCGCAATCAATTTCAGTCACGACCAAGTCTTGCGCGACATCAACCAGACGACGTGTCAAATAACCTGAGTTTGCAGTTTTTAATGCAGTATCCGCCAGACCTTTACG
>JAICKZ010000069.1 GCA_025927665.1 Steroidobacteraceae bacterium
CAATCTACCTGCTGGATACATTCTCATCATTGAAGATGATAGTGCGGTTCGTGAAGCATTGTCCTTAACGCTGGAACTCGAAGGCTTCATGGTACTCACGGCTGCTTCACAACAAGCCGCCGTCAAAGTATTCACTGAACACGCCAAACACATTGCCGCCGTGGTGAGCGATTACCACGTAGACAGTGAACACACCGGCATTGAAATCGTAAAAACGTTGCGTGCAATTTCCACCGCACCGTTGCCTGCGGTATTTTTGACCGGCGATACGTCGCTGGCCTTGCGAGCTCAGCAGAATCTGCCAAACTCACACCTGTTGAGCAAACCTGTTGATGCTGCCAAACTGATACAGGCATTGGTAGAGTTACTCAACAAATCGTAACGTTCCAACCTCTCCACTTAAATAATCGAGATCATGCAATACAGAACACTTGGCAAGACGGGTTTCAATGTATCCGAAATATCTTTGGGCACCTGGCAAGTTGGCGGTCGCTGGGGCGATGCGTTTGACGACGCCTCCGCCGAACAAATTATCGAAACCGCAATTGATCATGGTGTTAACTTTATTGACACTGCCGATGTCTATAGTGATCGCGCCAGCGAAGCAACAGTGGGTCGAGTGGTGCGTCGCTATCGAGCACGCGGCCAACAAGTGTATGTAGCCACTAAATGTGGACGTTTTATTCAACCTCAAGTTGATGCAGGCTATACACCTGCAGTGCTGCGCAACTATGTCGAAACCAGCCTAAAAAACTCTGGGCTTGAAACACTGGATTTGATTCAACTGCATTGCCCACCACAAGCCACTTATGATCGACCAGAGATTTTTGCGTTATTCGATACTTTGAAAACAGAAGGCAAGATACGTAATTTGGGTGTGTCAGTAGAAACCATTGATCAAGCCTTAAAAGCGATTCAATATCCCAACGTCACCACTATTCAAATCATCTTCAACATGTTTCGCATGCGACCAGCTGAAATATTTTTTGGAGAGGCACGCAAAAAGAACGTCGGTATCATTGTACGAGTTCCGCTGGCCAGCGGATTGCTGTCTGGAAAATATTCGCGTGCTACGCAGTTTAGCTCGGGCGATCATCGTCATTTCAATCGCGAAGGTGCTGCCTTTGACAAAGGCGAAACATTTTCGGGTGTGGACTACGAAACGGGATTAAAAGCGGTGGAAGAGTTGAAAGCATTATTCCCGGCCGATTCTGATCTTGCTGCATGGGCATTGCGTTGGGTGTTGATGTTCCCTGAAGTGTCGACAGTGATCCCTGGCGCATCACGCGCCAAACAAGTACAACCTAATCTCGATGCGGCGAAACTGCGCGCATTAACTCCTACTGAAATGGAAGGCGTGAAGGCTGTGTATGATAAGTACATCAAACCCAGCGTGCATCATTTATGGTGATGAGCTCTTAAAGATCACACGCGAGTTCTGTCTCGCGTGTTTGCAAGCATGCCTTCTTTAAGTTGACAAGCGCATTCGTTATATCATCGATGGATGCAATGTTTTGGCCGTAATTATGTACAGCATTAATTAGCATTTCCCGATAATTCCAAGAAACAAAATGCATATCACACTTACTTATTGAGCCGCCAGCATAACTCCGTTACTGTGCAACTATTAATCAGTGACGCGAGGTTCATATGCGTGTACTACTACTGGGTGCAGGCCATATTGGGCAAATCATCGCATGCTTACTACATGACAGCGGTGATTACGCAGTCACGGTTGCTGATCGCAGTTTGCCAGCACTAGAAAAGCTTTCCGCCAAACAAATTCAAACACTGACTATCGATATTGATCATCCGTCGCAATTGGCAAATGCAATGCAGAGTTTCGATACGGTGATCAATGCGTTGCCATATCAATATGCAATGCAGGTCGCCTCATTGGCAAATACAGCAAATTGTCATTACTTCGATTTAACTGAGGATGTGGCCGCCACTCGGCACATTAAACTGCTTGCCAACAATGTATCTACTGCGTTCATGCCACAATGTGGATTGGCGCCTGGCTTTATTGGTATTGTCGCAAATCATCTTGCCGGGCAATTCTCTCAAGTAGACACCGTGCAAATGCGTGTCGGCGCACTACCCGCCTTTCCTACCAACTCACTTAAGTACAACTTAACATGGAGTGTGGATGGATTAATCAATGAGTACTGTCATCCCTGTGAAGCCATTCATGACGCAGAACAGATCGAGCTTCTGCCGTTAGAAGGCTTGGAACATTTTTCATTGGATGGTGTGGAATATGAAGCGTTTAATACTTCGGGTGGATTAGGTACGCTGTGTGAAACTTGGGCGGGCAAGGTACGCATGTTGGATTACAAATCGGTGCGTTATCCCGGGCATTGTGAGTTGATGAAAACCTTGTTGGAAGATTTGCAACTTAAATCCGATCAGGAAACGTTGAAAAAAATCTTGCGCCGCGCAGTGCCAGCAACAATGCAAGACGTGGTGTTAGTGTTTGTGACTGTCAGTGGTTTGAAGCAAGGCCACTTGGTGCAAGAGGTATTTGCACGCAAAGTATTTGCGCAACGCAATGAATTGCAACCGTTGAGTGCAATTCAAATTACCACTGCCGCGGGCGTGTGTGCAGCGGTGGACTTGTTTCGACAGCAACGTTTACCGCAACAGGGATTTATTCGACAAGAGCAAATTGCGTTGCCGGAATTTTTGGCCAATCGATTTGGTTGCGCATATCAGCAATCACGACAGGTTGAATCGATTTCATGATTTCATTCTAGTGAATGCCGATGGATTGATTAATGATCAATCTTGGATAATGCAGTACCGTGAATCGTTTGCCTTGTGAGAATGCGAGGAATCCAGAGATGAATATCGAATCCATCATGCAGCAATGCGGTGTTGATCCCAGCACCTATACACAAGGTGTATTGGCAACATACTCACCTATCGATGGCAATGAAATCGGTCAAGTTGCAGTTGCTTCAGCTGGTCAAGTAACCGCTTGTATCAGTGAGGCACATCAAGCGTTTTTACAATGGCGAACGATACCCGCACCAAGACGTGGTGAATTGATTCGTTTATTCGGTGATGAATTGCGTCAACACAAACTCGCATTGGGTCAGCTCATTAGTATCGAAGTTGGCAAGATTCGAAGTGAAGGCATCGGCGAAGTACAAGAAATGATTGATATCTGCGATTTTGCCGTTGGCTTATCACGACAACTTCATGGGCTGACTATCGCATCAGAACGACCCGGGCATCGCATGATGGAATGCTGGCACCCACTTGGGGTTGTGGGCATTATCACTGCATTCAATTTTCCCATGGCAGTATGGGCTTGGAATGCAGCACTTGCGCTCGTATGTGGAAATGCCGTCATCTGGAAACCTTCGGAAAAAGCACCGTTGTGTGCCCTCGCAGTACAATCGCTTTTCAATCGTGCGTGTGAACGGTTTGGCGCCGTATCTCTGAACGCACTCTCATCCGTAATTAACGGCGATCATATTACGGGTAAGGCATTGGTAAATAATTCACACGTACCGTTGATTTCTGCGACCGGTAGCACCGGCATGGGTCAACAAGTAGCGACACAAGTTGCAGCACGATTTGGTCGCAGCTTGCTGGAGCTGGGTGGCAACAATGCATTAATCGTCGCGCCTTCCGCTGATTTATCGCTGGCGTTACGCGCCATTGTGTTTGGTGCGGTGGGCACCGCAGGTCAACGTTGTACCACGACACGCCGGTTGATAGTTCATGAAAGCATTCATGACAAACTTATCTCGCAACTTAAACATGCATATCAACAACTTCGTATCGGCGATCCTTTGCAATCGGAAACATTAGTAGGTCCATTGATTGATCGCGCTGCATTCGATGCCATGCAGGTCGCGTTGCAATCCGCATCACAACAAGGGGGTAATGTATGGGGCGGTGAACGTGTGTTGTCTGAACTGTTTCCGCAGGCGTACTACGTGCGTCCAGCGATTGTCACCCTATCTGCACAAACAGACATCGTGAAGCATGAAACCTTCGCACCGATTCTGTACGTCCTTAAGTATCAAAGTATCGAACAAGCCATCGCATTGAATAATGATGTTCCACAAGGATTGTCATCAGCCATTTTTACGACCGATGTTCGCGAGGCAGAATTATTCATGTCCTCAAAAGGATCGGATTGCGGCATTGCCAATGTCAACATTGGCACTTCGGGCGCTGAAATCGGTGGCGCATTTGGTGGCGAAAAACAAACCGGCGGCGGTCGCGAATCTGGCACGGATTCCTGGAAGTCCTACATGCGCCGCAGCACTAACACTATCAATTATTCAAACGATCTGCCGCTGGCGCAAGGTGTTAATTTTCAGTTATAACACCAACCTGAAGGAACATTGAGATACGTTCTATAGTCATGCACTTCGGGGTTTGTTTATGAAAAGATTATTCACGCTGCTGCTTGCAGCCATTGCTTTGACTGCAACAATGACTTATGCCGATGAAGGACTGGACAGTCTGAAATTATTCAAATCCGGCGGTATACAACATGGCAAGTGGCAACTGGAGCTTCTTGAGGGCAGCGATCCATCCATGCAGCAAATGATGCAGAAGGCCGGCAAGATGAGTATTTGCATGGATATGGCCAAGCAATTGGCGAGGAACTTTCAATATGATAAACAGCAAACCAATACTTGTACGCATCGTGTCATTAACGAAAGCACAGACAGCGCCGAGGTTGATGTCACCTGCGAAAGTGGCTCGCATATTCATTCTTTGATTAGTCGCGACGGCGACAAGGCTTACAATGTCGAGACTGACATCACCACCAAGGATGGTAAACCTCGTCATATGAAAATGCATTATCAATATCTCGGCGAATGCAGCAATGATGGTCTCATTCAATTCGATAAAGATAGCGCTGCCTGCAAGATGATACGGAAAAATGCGCAAGGTGCAGACATGAGCGCCATGTGTGCCAAGTTGCCTGAAAAAATGCGAGCACAATGTGAAACCAACATGAAACAGGCACAGGCCAGCTGTCAGTGATAAATCGTGCGTCCACATGCGACGATACGTTTACATATTTCTGTGAATTAAGGTTTAGAAATCTCAATTGCGGCCGATGAGTTAAATGCGAAACCGAGTTTCGGCTCGACCTTTTCTATTGACAAAAACGGCCAACGAGACAGCAAACATGTTTGTAGGCATGTGGATGACCAAAGATGTTATTACAGTGACGGCCGATACACTGGTCACTGAAATAGCGGTCATCATGTCTCAGCGCCGCATTCGACGCCTGCCGGTGATATTGCAGGAAGATGAAATCAGCCAGTTGTTGGGCTTGGTATCTTCGCAAAATGTGTTGCATGCATTTCCACCGGATATCAATCCACTTAATTTTTTCTCCGAAAGTAATCAGGCGTTAAGGGAAGCTTCCACTACGGTTATTACTTTGACCGCCAAAGATGTTATGGTCACCAATCCGATTGTCACCAGTCCGGAAACTCCAATCGAAGAGGTTGCACAATTGATGCGCGATAAGAAGATTGGCTCGCTTCCGGTTATGCGTCACGGTACCCTTGTCGGCATCATCACTGAGTCGGATCTATTCCGTGCTTTTGCGGACATATTTGATCCAGGTTCGCATGGAGTACGAATTACTTTCGACAATTCACGTGGTGAAGATGTATTCCCAATGATCGCGGAAGTGACGCACCACCATCGCTTGCGAGTGACCAGTTTTGTGTCGCTATTGAAGCACGAACGTCCAGTGTGTGTGGTTCAAGTCATTGGCACCAATACGGAAGCTATGCTCAATGACATATGGAAATCAAATCATCAAATTGTCAGCGTGGTTCATCTGGATCAACCTGAACAAGAAAAATAATCGCGTGCTTATCTATATTCTCGATGGCATTCATCGCAGGCGTCGCGAACGTTTTTAATTTCGCTCATTGATACAGAACATTGTTTATCGCTGGCTAAGTTCAACACTTGCTTAAGCCTTTCGATGTCTTGATGAAATACTTGATCTTGCGCATCCGCAAGTGGCAAAGCCACTGCAATTTCGTGCGCCAGAAAGTGTAGTGACTTCAACTCGAGCGTCGCTTGCTCACAGTGCTTGGCTTGTGTCTCAATTTCCCATGACTGCAGATGAGTTTGCAGCAACACCATAACCGCCGTTGATCTTTCATGTTGTTCCGCGAAATAACGATTAACGTTTACACCCAACGCCACGCCAAAGGCGAGAGAGATAGTCATAGCGACGATTATTTTTTTCAAACTTCGTACCAATAAAAAAGGGCGTGCACAGTGCACGCCCTTGAAGAAACATTGAACTAGAAACTAGTCAGCTTTGACCGCTTCTACTTGAATGGCCAATTTCACATTCATATTAAAGCCATAATCCTTTCCGTAGCTAATACCAAAGTCTGCACGATTAAAGGTTGCAGACGCATCAGCACCACAGGTCTCCTTTTTGATCATGGGATTCATAGCGCATTTGAAGCTATTCAATGTCAATGTGACGGGCTTGGTCACTCCATGCAGTGTCAGCTCACCTTCCACTGCGGTGGGTGAATCGCCATTGAACTTTGTCAGGTGCCCTTTGAAAGTAGCAGTGGGAAATTTTTGAACATCAAGCATCTCAGGGCTCTTGACATGAGTATCCAGTTTATCCATACCAAAATTGATGGAGCTGGTGTCTACAGTAACGTTGACTTCACCGGTATGCGCAGCGCGATCAAGTGTCACCGTGCCAGAACTTTTATTGAATTTGCCGCGCCATACCGACATGCCACCCATATGGTCTGCTTCGAAGCTAGGATAGGTATGATTAGGATCAATGTTATAGGTGACAGGTGCGGCGATCGCAATACCGGAGATTCCAAACAACAATACTAAAGAAATTGATTTCATCATGAGTTTACCCTTACGTTAAAAATTGATTGCTATTGCTTAGCAGTTACTAAATGGAAGCGAACACTTACTTTGTCATCCAAAACATCATTCCATACTGGATCACCAATACCAAAAGCAGCACGGGATATCACCAGCGTTCCGTCGAAGGCATTGACGCCTGCGGTATCTTGTACTGCCACAGGCACTGTAACGGTGATGGCTTTGCCCTTGACACTTAATGTGCCGGTAGCGGTGAAATGATTTTTTGCATCTGCCTTGATAGCAGTTGAGTGAAACGACGCGTTGGGAAATGTGGCACTATCAAACCAGGCTTTTTTTCGCACTTCTGCGTTGTATTCTTCGCCACCGACATCTAACGTGCCAGTTTCTACTTCAATAGTAGCGCTGGCTTTCGCCGCGTTGGTCGCATCATAGACAATTCGACCTGTAAATTTTTTAAATGGTGCATCTACAGAAACACCTTCCTGTTTAAACGTGGCAATAATCGTGCTTTTAGTTGCATCAATATCACCCGATGCGGCCATCACTATCGCGGGCAGCAACACCATTATCAAACCACGAATTACTTTAATCATATGCACATCCTACTTGAACCACATGCGTTGCAACGTTACATCGCGGTCAATAAAGTGATGTTTCAATGCCGCTAGCGCATGCAACGACAGAACAATCAACAAACACCAACCGATAAACTCGTGACGCTCCATTAGTACATCAGCCACTTCCTTGTTCTTGGCAACAAAATTGGGCAGCGGAAATAGTCCCAAATACACCACCTGATAACCTGCTGCACTACTGTATGCCCAACCTGAAAGCGGCTGCAAAAACAACAATACATATAATGCAACATGCAGCGTGTTGGCCGCGATACGCTGCCATGCGGGCATGGGTAAAAAAGTGGGAGGCTTATGTGTCAACCGCCATAGTAGTCGAATGATTGCCAGTAACAAAACCGTCACACCCACCCATTTATGCCAATTAAACATACGCAGCTTAAGAGGACTGACCTCAAGATCGGTCATGATCCAACCCAAGGTGAATGCACAGATGATTAGGGCTGCTATAACCCAGTGCAATGCGACTGCGGTCGGAGAGTAACGATTGATGCGGGCTGCCGACTCTGTAGGAACCATGCGTTTCTCAGACGTTAGAAATGGAACAGTCAGCATAAATCAATCCCGATGGGATTGTCATCAAGTTCAATGCATCATCAAGTTACCGGTCGGTTACGGATCGGAAGAGGTCGCAACGAACGTTGCTCCGGATACAGCAAGAGAAGAATTCACCGCAGCCAATTTCATCGACGCGCGTAATTTTGCTTCCATCCACTTGCGAATGCGGCTGGCATCCGCAACCCGCGTGTACTTGCCCACTGAGTCAAGCAGTACTATGACAATGGATCGTCCAGCAATAATCGTCTTCAGTACCAGACATTTGCCGGCTTCAGCAATATAACCGGTTTTTTGCACTATGATGTTCCAGTCAGACTTCTTCACCAATAAATCGGTGTTATGAAATGTCATCCGCTGACGCCCCACTTGCACTGTGTGATACTCATCGGTGGAATATTCACTAATGACACTATTCTTTGAAGCCGCCATCACTAATTTGGACAGGTCCGATGGACTGGCAACATTGTCGCTAGATAATCCCGTGGGTTCAACGAAATGTGTGTGCACCATGCCCAGTTGTTTGGCTTTTAAATTCATGGCTTTTACACATTCCACCACACCGCCGGGGTAATTGCGCGCCAATGCATGCGCAGCGCGATTTTCGGACGACATCAATGCCAGATGTAACAAGTCATCACGTGTTAATTGGGTGCCTGCCTTCAATCGTGAGTGCGTATATTTTTCAAAGTCTCGATCCTCGTCTGTGATCTTGATCACTTCGTCACCAGGTTGATGAGCATCGAGTACTACCAGTGCAGTCATTAATTTACTGATAGAAGCGATTGGCACGGCGATATCAGATTCACGTGAATAAAGAACTTCTGCGCTTTGCTCGTCCAATACTAACGCCGAGCCGGACTTGATTCGTGGATCGGTGGCGGCAGAATGATCACCACCGCTGGCGTTGGCATTTAAAATCCACAGGCATGCGATAAGGCCCATCAATAAGTGGGAGTAGGTATTGAATAGATGGGCTGTGATGCGTTGCATGCGGAGCGACTTTAACAAAGTCAGCATCATATGTCGCATTAAACTGCTAATTAACTGAGTGCTTGCATGAAGCACGTCACATCACCATTGCTTGTAGACAACGTAAAAGTGTGTGCCCCAAGCTAAAAGAATAAAAACGTATGAATGAATCCACAATCCATTGACCGACTGACATCGATCGATTGATAAACGACAATCTACAAAACATAGGCATTCGGATGAGCGTTTAGCGGCATCATCATACTTGGACTGACTTATCTAGACAGCCCGCTATTCAGCAACCACAATACTTGCGTTAAATGTTTGGCACAACTGTTGATTACGATCAACGGAATTCCACATGACACACTTGGTCAACGCATCTGCCACTGCTGCACTGGGTGCGGACACTGCAACGTGGCAATACAAAGGTGATGTTTGCGAGTTACGAAGATAATAACCTTGATGTTCAGATGGCCTGTCGCGATTGATGTACTGACTCACTGCCAAAGCCTGATCTTGCAGCGACCATCGTAATATCTCATCACCCTTGTTGATGTATATTTCTTGTGCGATGCCAAACGCACGCACATCGCCCCCTGCATTCACCAAACCACCACAACATCCGGCCGCTTGCAGATGCTCAATGGCAAGGTCGATCGCAAATCCTTTTGCAATGCCACCCAGGTCCATCATCACGGGCGCATGACAGATCAATTGATGTTCCGGCAATAGTTCAACGTCATGCATCGTACCTTCATGCGTCGGCAGGCATGGATCAAACACTCCATCACTTGCATTGTGAATCTGCTTGATCAGTTGCAGTAATCTCCAGGTCATCGCATCTACATCAATTACGTGCGAAATAGATCGATTGATGCGCGACAGATCTATTCCATGCACAGGATGCATCAACATCTCGATGCGCTTTAATAATTGAAAAGCATCCTCTACTGCGCTTTTAACTTCAAAAGCGTTTTCATCAGAAGCTCCATGAGCTTCAATGATGCATAACGTACCCATTGACGGTCGTGCGCGCTGCACGGTAAACAGCGCGTTAGGATCGGGCATTTGTGAACAATTTTTGGTCAAAGTACTTGTCATTGGCGCAGATCCTACATACAATTGCGAATCGTTCGCATTTAGATTTAGTTTTGTAAACATATGATGGACTCAAAAATCACAATCAATTTTTCCACCACGACACAACCATGGCGTTTCGCCAATCGGTCGACTGCGAGTGTGACTTCATTGACGCTCATCGCGTGCAACTCTTTCGTTTCTAAATCTATTGCGCAACCGTAATACTCCTTTATTCAAGCGTCCATCGGCAATCTCTGCTTTTTATCTTGAGGATGTCGTGATTTTATTGAACAACTTAGCCAATGGCCACCCAGCCTAATTACCGAGGATTGATACATGTCTGCTGCAACTCCTTTTTTCACTTCTGTCCCGCCTTTGTTCAAACGCGTGATTGCACAGGCGGTGACATTGGCATTCATTAGCAGCCTTGCACCTAGTGTTGTTAGTGCGGCTACACAACAAGAACTTGAAACGCAACTACAATCAGTGGCACAGCAACTTGAAAGCTTAAAGGCAGAACTGGCAAAGCTTAAGGAAGCACAAGCGGCACAACAGCCAGCGCAGCAAGCGCCAAGCGCCAATGTGCAGACAACAAATACATCATCGAATATTGCATCGAGTGAATCATCCGCGCCTTTATCTTTTTTTGGTTACGGTGAATTGAATTACTCACGTCCGCGCGATAACTCCGCTGATACCACTGCGGATCTCGCTCGTTTTGTACTGGGTGTTGGCTATCGCTTTGACGATCGCACTCGTTTTGTCAGTGAATTGGAATTGGAGCATGCAGTTGCTTCATCCGATGATCCAGGTGAAATCGAAGTTGAACAGGCATACATTGAACGCGAACTTACCGACAACATTTATACGAAGGCCGGTTTGTTCTTGATCCCAATGGGCTTGCTCAATGAGAACCATGAACCCACGCGGTACTACGGCGTGTTCCGCAATTTTGTCGAAACCGCAATTATCCCGACCACCTGGCGTGAAGGCGGTGTTGCGATTCAAGGTAATACCAATAGTGGATTGCGTTGGGACGCAGGCGTTTCAACTGGATTCAATCTTTCGAAGTGGGATGCAACGTCAACAGAAGGGCGCGACTCACCACTAGGTTCCATTCATCAAGAATTGGCGCAGGCACAAAGCAAAGATCTTTCACTATTCGGTGCTTTGAACTATACCGGCGTACCAGGTTTACGTCTCGGTGCATCGATCTTTGGTGGAGGTGCATCGCAAGGTCAGGAAGGTTACGGTAATGCTCATGTAACCTTGTGGGAAGGACATGCACGTTGGACTCCCGGTGCATTTGATTTTGCTGCCTTGTATGCACATGGTCATCTCACTGGAACGCAACAAATCAACACCACATTGATCGGTAATCCTACGCTGATTCCAGAAAATTTCTTTGGCTGGTATGTGCAAGGCGCGTATCACGTATTCGATCACGGCAGTTACGATCTTACTTCTTTTGTTCGCTATGAACGTTTCAATACGGCATCCAGTTTTGCCGAACTTCCCGCTGGATTAACTCCCGCTGTACTGCCTGATCAAAAAGTATGGACCACTGGATTTAATTACGGTATCGCGCCCGGCGTTGTACTTAAGGCAGATTACCTCTGGTTCCGTGACAGCCCGCTAAGTGATCGCTTTGATCTGGGCATTGGTTATCAATTCTAATTAACACTGACATGGCATACTGCGAATCATGAAAGGTAAGAATAAATATGGGATGTACGGCGGAGCCACACTACTTACGATGTGTGCGCCTGCTGCTGTCATTGCCGCTAACTACATGACAGTTGAAGCGGCACAAAAGGCTGCATTCCAACAAGCTGATGTCTTCAAAGAAATTCAAGTCGAACTCACCACTCAACAACAACAAGCAATACTATTGCTGGCAGGCCCTCAACCTAGGCATGGCAAATTGCAGGTCTTCCATGCATTGCAAGGGA
>JAICKZ010000058.1 GCA_025927665.1 Steroidobacteraceae bacterium
ATTAAGAGCAAAGCTTCATCCTCATGCACGACGCGTTACCATCAAAACGAGATTGGTGAATCTTAAGAAAGCAGGCTCTCGGAATACTGAAAAATATCTACGCTATATCGAACGTGGTGGAGTGACACGAGAAAGAGAGCCTGCGGTGACCTATGGGCCTTCTGAAGATCGAGTCGATACGCGTGCCTTCGAAGAAAAAGGCCGTGAGGATCGTCATCAGTTTCGATTTATTGTATCGGCAGAAGAGGCCATTGAGCTCGGAGACCTTAAAGCTTTTACTCGTGAGCTCATGCAACAGATGGAGAAGGATTGCGGCACCAAGCTTGACTGGGTTGCAGTAGATCATTGGGACACTGACAATCCGCATACGCATATCGTGTTGCGTGGTAAGGACGAACAAGCTCAAGACCTGATCATCTCACGAGATTACATTGCTCATGGCATGAGAACACGTGCGTCGGAGATTGCGACCAATTGGTTAGGACTTCGAACGGAACGAGAGATACGAAACAGCATGATTCGCGAAGTCGATCAGGAACGTTTGACTTCGATTGATCGGCAACTTTTGCGAGACGCAAAACAGGGTAGTGTGGAACTCGAAGCCCTGCCATTGAATTCAGAATCGCGATGGCAGCGATCAATCAAACTGGGGCGATTGCAAAAATTAGAACAGATGGGTCTTGCAGAGAAAACAGGCATCAATCAATGGCGTCTTCATCCGCAAATGGAATCCACCTTGCGAGCAATGGGAGAACGCGGCGACATCATCCGAACCATGCAACGTGCTATGGGTGATAAACAGCAACCGATTTCTATTGAGAATACAATTTCCAAGGAAGAACTCATTGGTAAGGTGATCGGAAAAGGGTTGCTGGATGAACTGCATGAACGTCACTATCTGATCATTGATGCGCTGGATGGCAAGGCCCATTATCTACCCTTACCTTCATCCTCTGATCTTCAAGAATTTCCGCAGGGCACGATAGTGGGAGTCGCTTCACACAGCAGGGCAGATCAAATGATTGCAAGCAAAACTCAGCAAGGTATCTATCGAGTCCCTTCGAATTCTTTTACATTACATGAGAAAATTAATTCTCACACGGATGAAGGTCATGCGTTACATCATGTGCGTCGATTAGAAGCATTACGACGCGCAGGAATTGTAGAACGCATTGAAGAAGGCATATGGCGCATTCCACCTAACTTGGTTGAACAGGGCAGAGCATACGATGCTCACAAGCGCGGCGGTGTATCCGTTCAAGTATTGTCGTATTGGCCACTAGAAAAACAGGTCAAAGCCATTGGTGCAACATGGTTGGATCAACAGCTAGTTACCGGCGCGGCACCAAAATCACGACCGGGGTTTAGTGATGAAGTACGAAAAGCATTGCGACAACGATTAACGTTTTTGGCGGACGAAGGATTTGCAGAACGTGTGGAGGCACGAGTAGTAATTAAAGGTAATCTGCTCGCTACTTTACGAGACCGTGAGTTACAAGCAACTGCAAATAAAATTGCTGAAGAGACGCATCTCAATTATCACCCAACACATGACGGTCAGCGTGTATCTGGCACCTATCGTCGATCCATTGTGCTCGCAAGTGGGCGGTTTGCGATGATTGAAGAAGGGATTGAATTTAGCTTAGTACCGTGGCGGCCTGTAATCGATCGTTATTTAAATCAACCTGTTCGAGGTGTAATGAGAGGAGCCAATGTGGATTGGAATTTATCGAGGTCACGTGAGATGCAGTTGTGAACGTAATCTTTTATAGTGAGGGTTGCGACGTGTCTACTGCTGACGAATTCCCGCTCAAAGTTTACTCACATGAAAGTCTGCTTTGTGCCCAAGCGGCCACTAAAGTTACTCGACAGCAGCCATTCAGGTTGAGTAGAGCGGACAACTAATTTAACGCCATTCATAAAATGCTGGCGAAGCGCGAAGCGATTCGCCAGTCGGATGAGTGAAACCAATGTATTGATGAATCTGTTAAGCTTGTGTCCCTGCATGATGTCGATTCCTTATAGCGATGAACCAAAAGGTAAGGGCTATTGCTACTCCGAGAATCGATTGAACGGCGGTGCTAATTATGGCGCTAACATATCCGTGAGCAGTAATGTGTCCATTGAGAATAGTACTGCCACCGCCGTCACCTGCGGAGTATCCGGGGTTGGTCGAGAATATTAAGGACACGGCATTAAGAATGATAGTAACGGCGATGCCAACTAACGCGCACTCACGCGCTCCGATGTTCCGAAATCTGCGCAAGACAAGATAGATGGGAAACGCAACAAACACGCTCAGCGCTTCTGACACCACTATCATAGCCACCGCCCCCAACCAAAAACCACTCCACTGGCTAGAGACACTGCTGAGTAATGCTGAAAATAGGACGCAGGGAATGATAGGTGCGAGCAGAAATCCGGCAGCGATTCGCAAAAGTGATTTCCGTTCTTGCATGGGCTTAACTTATTTTATCTAGTCTACTTAACATGTCGTTTGCAAGATAACATCGTAGCCATTTCTGTCGCAATGTCCGCTATATAGATACCTTGGCGTAGTCCTCCATTGACTGCTGTTGACCGCCTTTTCCAGTTTTATTTTGATTGTCGATGTCGTGCCCTAAGCGGTCATTCGCGTGCCCGGAAGCAGTCATTCACAATAGAGAAAGCAGACATGCATCTTAGTAACCAGTGACTTGCGGGATGGCTGTCTGTAAGCAGATGGTTTGTTCATGTCGTTCCCAACGATTGCGTTGGAAAACTATTTGACTCAAATTGCACCATCATTGGAATACGCGGATTCAGAGACGTTTACCCTGGCTGATAACTTGTTGCATTCCATCTAAGATAAACAACGATTCGATTGTCGGAAAACTCGAGGTAATGTCTGCTGCTAGGAATGACTGGTGAACATCATGTTCCCAGACTACTGGCCATGTAACGTGTGCTAGGCTCCATCGTATTTTGATATGGTCGGCTAACTTAGAGGTGTCTACCTCTATTGAGACGGAATGTAGCTTATACGTGTTAGCCGCAGCGAAATCAAAGTGCGTGACGTAAATATAGGTCATAAATTAAGTTGTAGCAAAGTTATTGCTATCGCCTACCTTGCTTAACAAGTGCGACAAATAGCAACTGCTAGTCCGATGAGGTGTACTGACGAGTTGATGACTCGGTTCAAGTTGAACTTTCGCAGCGCAAGCTGCTAGAGCAGAAGCAAACTCGTTTCAGCCTTGTTTGACAATCGATGTAAGGACCTGCATTCGGATGATGTTGTTGATCATCGTGTATTAAAAGCAATCAGAAGCTACCGAGGTGACTGAATGGAAGATATCGATAGAGCCACAGAGTTAGCAAAAATTGGTGCCGGCAACGCCGGGATGACCAAGGCGGAACTCGATAAAGCCAACAATCTCCTGAAGGATTATGGCGAGAAGCGCGAGAATTTACTCAAGGCAATGCTATTGTTACTTGGTCAATCCGATATCTCCAGCCTGGATCGCGACTGGCGTGATTGTTGTCTTAACGGCCGCGAAGCACTTAACAAACTGAACAGCGATATGCCGCCAGATGGCGCAGGTTTGAGCGGAGTAGGGCTGGATAACTTTCGTCGCGGCGAGTTGAAAATCTGGGAAGAAAACGCCAGAGCCGAAATTGCGCTTGCGGCCAAGCAGATGAAAACCATTCATCTGACCAACGTCAAGCTCATTCAAGAGTGCAACGTGGAACTGAAGTCAGTCTTGAGTAGCAAGAAGGACCTGCAACAGTTGATCGAATGAACTTTCGGTGCGGCAACCGACGTTCTGAAGAAGACAGGAATATTTCTGTATGCCATCGTACAAATAAAAAGGTATGCCGGACAACCTGCAATCCCTGATCAGATAAAGATACTGGGCGATCAGCTAACACAGAGTTTTGTGCAGGTCAGAGACGAGACGGCAAAAAAACAGGCTTTGCTGAAGGTATTGCTTGCCAGACTTGATCTGCTTAAACAGACACGAAGTAGCCTTAACAAGGATGCGATTGCTTCCGCCTACTCACAAGCCGAGGCAATAGCGAATGCACTTCCAGGACTTGGCAAAGACTCACCGTACGAAGCGCGGGATTGGGATCAATTCGGAAGAGACTGCAAAGAAAAGCTGGAGGAGGAATGTGATCGTGCCATCACAGACGCGGATGCATTGTTTGAAGTGCTGTATAACACGCTTGACGAGGAAATGGAAAAGTCATTTGAATCCTTGTCAGATGATCCCTCGCAATTGGAGCGATGGAGCGATGAAATTGGCAATTCATTTGACTCTATTCAAGACGCCTTGGACAAAGTGCAGGACTACAACGACGACTTGGTGGAAGGACCGATCAAGCAGGGTATTGGGGCAGCAGTCGCGTCCGCAAAGGCACTGACCAGAACATACCTTGATGACTGGAAAGCGACGCTTGAAAATATTAAACAAGCTTTGCGAAAAGGTTAGTGACTATTATGCCAAGTTCAAACAATTGGTTCGTTGCTGCAGGTGTTAACAGTGGAGATGGCTCGCGCCTAAAACCTTTTCATGACCCATGGCTTGCGTTCCGTTCCGCGGCGCCTGGTGACATCATTCACATCGCAGCCGGAACTTATTTCGGACGCTATGATCGTTCTTCATGGGTAATTAATTGCCCCGATCTTACCGTTCGTGGCGGCTACAACAACGATTTCTCAAAACGTACGCCCTGGCAGACGCCATCGGTGTTCGCTGCATTTTCCGGATACGAATATGTGCGCGAAAACAATCTGCTGAGTGGGAGAGATGAACATAGTGGCCTCGTTCTCGACGGATTGTTTTTTGATGCCGCTGGACGCAATACCTATGGCGACAAACCTGTTGAAGCATTGACCTCATTCCCGACCATGGATGGCGCGATTGCCTCTTTCAACGCCAAACAGGTCGTGATCAAAAATTGTGTATTCGCCAATAGCGCAGCCGGAGGTGTTGAGCTGTCTGGCGATGGTTCGCGTTTCGAGAACAATCTCGTCATTAACATCATTGGCATCGGCATGCTGAATTTGCGCAGTAACTCCGAAAATGCTCAACCTATCACTGTGGTGAATAACACATTCTGTTTCGCTCACGACTTAGGATCGCCTTGCGGCACAGGTGGCGATAACGCTATTGGTATACGTGCCGATCACCCAGCCATTATTCAGGACAACGTATTTATTTCATGTGGTAATGCTGCGATTACACTGTATCGTGATCTTGATCGTATCAGTATTGATCGCAACCTTTTTTATCTAACACCGCGCGATATCGTCAACAGCAGATCACAAAGCAACTCTGCCGATATCACCGAATCCAACATCGATGAGCTGGAGGACGTAGGACTTAAATCCGCCACTGGCAATATTGTTCAAGACCCGAAGGTGAGTGGATTTAAGGCGGAATGGCTGGATGCCTATACCCGTCATTTGCTGGCAAACTACGTCAAGCCACCACGCGAAGCTGCGAACGCACTTCGTATTGCAAATGGATTGTCGACGCTCACACCCGCCGACCTTGAAAAAGAAGAGAATAAGGGCGCGCTTGCTCCACGTCTTGCACCGACTGATACGCTCAAGTTGTGCTTTACCGCCAAGCAAGGCTTTCATGTTACCGAAGCTGCTGCGGAAATTATTGCTACACCAGCTACAGTGGCATTAACTTATCGTTCTGTGGACTGGCAGGCTATTGAACAGCCTGACGCGACGCTCGCGAACCAGCGTGTTGAACTGCGTGTTGGGCTTGGCTATGAGCAGAATGCGTTCCTGCTCACCGACGCAACGCCCACCACTCATATGGGTATTCGTATTTACAAGCCCTTTTCAGATGACGGCTCATTCTTTGTTCTGGCGGCGCGTAACACGCTTGTCAGTCGTCAGTTTGAAGAGGCCATCAAGTACAACAACGGGCGAGAAATTCAGAGCACCTATTTCTTGCGAGGTGTTTATCGTACCGACATTGACCCTGCCGCAAGACAAAAAGTTACTTTGGTTGTTGAAGCGATCGTACCTGCACCATTGCTGGCTGAAAAATCGCCATCGCGGCCTGAAGGTCGTGATTGGTTTGTGAAGGCAGGTGCCAGTGGCGGCGACGGCACGCGCGATAAACCATTTCGTGACCCGTTCCAGGCACTTGATAAGGCCGAAGGCGGTGATGCTATTCATGTCGCAGGTGGCGACTATTTCGGCAAGTTACATTCCGGAAAATGGAAAGTATTAATTCGCAATTTGGCGCTACTCGGCGGTTACGATGCAGAGTTCAGTGCCCGCGATCCGTGGCTGAATCCCACACGTTTGTTGCTCAGTGACGATGAACATGCCAAGGGTACGCCAGATGGCAATATATTAAGTTGTGAAGGAGTCTGTGGTGGCCTGATTCTGGATGGATTTATTTTTGATGGAGCTACTTACAACTCGTACGCTGCTAGCGGCTCGCTGGATGTGGCTCATTCGCCGCTTAGCCCAATGGTATCGTTGCTCGGTGGTACGGCAATTTCAGTTCGTAACTGTCTGTTCATTAATGCCGCGTGCTCAGCCATCAATATCGACTGCTCTTCTGGAGTATTTGAAAACAACATTCTGCTCAACACGAGCGGCTGGTCATTGAAATTATCCGCCAATGGTCGAGGTCCATGGACGATACGCAACAACAGTTTTTTGTTTGCTGGCGATCCATCGTCGCGTGCAAGCACAGGAGGCGCTAGTTCCGAGGGGACATTACTTCATCTTACGGGGTCTTCAGTGGCTGTAATTGATTCCAACATTTTCGCCTTTGCGGAAGGGTGCAGTGTGCGTTCTACCATTGCACAACAGAATGTGTCATTTGATCACAATGTGTTCGCCGCCAATCTGTTCATGCATCTGACGGACGCAAATTATTTGTGGGCAGACAGTTCGAACTGGGAACGTCGTGCCGTAGCAGATACAGCATTTGCCTCGTTTCGGGGAAATACGCTTGAGTTGCCAGCACTGCCGGTTGATCCTGGTTTTGCCGATGCTGCGATCACTCGCTTGCAAGCGCTTTCTTCGCACATCAATGAAGATCAATGGAAGGTCTTCGCCAAACAGATTGGTTCCTCATTGATACCAAAGACCACCGCTGATACTACCGTGGAAGCAACCGAGCCAGAACCCGCTTCAGCCGCTGCTGCAGCACCTGCTGCATCGTCTATTACCGACTTGCTCGCCAGTCTCAGCAGCATCAAGGAGCAAATAAAGTCAGTAGAGGTACATAAAGCCACGGTGGAATCCGTCGCGCCACTTTACTGTCCTGTTTATGATTGGAAAAAAGCGCTTGGGCTTGCACAACCACTAACTGTTGACGGTCCAGGTGCACGCCGAACCAAGTTAACCGTATCATTCAACCCTGTTAATGTGCGAGCAGATGTTCAGTATGTGCCAGTCACGGCACAGCTTATTGATACCGATCATGCAGCGTTGGACAACAAGTCGGTTGAACTGCTTGTCACTGGAGCACGCGCTTCTTCCTCTGATCCATCGTTGTTTCCGTCAGGATTTACCAGCGACGACTATATTGCCTATTACATTGCCACAGTTGGAGATGCTGCTCGTACTCGCATTATCATCATCGTGCGACGCGACACCAACGCCAGCAAACTTCTCGACCGTACTACTCCCAACGATAAACTTCGTATTTGCGGCACTGCGCGTATACCGGGTAACCCCGGCCTTTTATCGATTGTGGTGGATATTGCCGAGCCAGTGGAAAGCTGAGGTCCTGAAGATGCAGACTCGGCGCGCCGTACACTTTGCAAAGTCGATGAGAGGGCTACGTAATGGCATCAACTTATAGCGGTCGAATTTATGAGTTGCGTGATTTATTGGAGCAAGCACCAGCCGCGGCTGACGAACGCGTAAATCAAAGCTTTATCGCCTGCATCAATAACTACATGCAGCTGCGTCAGTCCGCAATGAGCGATTTAGTTGATTTTATATCCAAGGCTAGCATTTCAAATTCGGGAACCCAAGCGAAGTGGCAATCTCGCATCACTCGTTTCCGTTCTGACTACAACGCGCTATTTGGCGATTCAGTTCGAGATCTGAAACTACCATCGGCGCATCAACTCTTTTGGACGACTGCGTTGCAGGCAGAAGAAAAGTTCTTCGATAGTCTTTCTAGAGTGTCAATGCCACAGCTCACGGACGATCTATTGAAGCACCAGGATAATCTATCAAAGTTGATTACAGCACTACAGGATACCTGGACATTCTTGTTATCAAAGAACAACGGTATCCAGACTGACGAAATGCGTGCGATGCAAGATATGGATCAAATGGTACAAGGGATTGTTTCTGAGTTGGACAGTTCATCGCGCATGATGCTGGACAACAGCGCTCGTGCGGCTGAGGCCATCAAGAGAAGCGCCGAGTCATTAAAAGAAAAAATAAGAGATGGCTTGGGTCGTGCCGGCGGTGCAGTGGAGATCGCTATCGAGATAGTGAAGAAACTAATCATGGATGAAATCAAGCCTGATGGTTTTCCAGACGAAGTGGAAGAACCAATAGAGGCAATGCTGAAAGAGATGGAGGCAAAGATAGGTATACTGGTGGAACGCGCGCAGAAATATCGGTCAACGCTCGCCTCCTATAAGGACTTGGTCAGCACACAAAAAGGCAGTGTTCTTACGCTGTTTAACAAGACCCGCAAAGACATCGATGCATATCTGGAAAACAATAATATCAGCAAGGCAAAAGTGTGGTTAGATCAGGCAAAGGGTCAATTAAATGACTGGGTATCGGGTTTGCCTACCTCAGGTCAGCGAGATGATGGCGCAATTTTCCGTAACGATATTTATCATCAGCTTGACGATATGTGGAAAACAACTGTGGATCTAGACGCCAAGTTTCGCAGCCAATTCCAGGGCGCATTTCTCTCGCCGCTCAGTAACGAGACCATTGAAACGTTGGCTCATGGTTATTTGTTCCGCGAACAACTGCGGAAAACCAATAGTCGAGATGCTGCTCGCATGCTCAGCGCTTATCGCGAAAATTTACCCGAGCAACTACACCATGTAGAAGAGAGTTTTGTTGAACTAAACGATCCGGTAGCTGCGCTCCTTGAAAGTCTGCCTAGTGAGGTGCGCGATCTTGCCAGATCGCGCAATAAGGACTTTCAGGAGTATGCGCATGACCGCATAAAAAGGCAGATGGAGTCGCTATTTCCGGCCATCGATGAATTGAAACAAATTCTTACCCCGTCGAACGTGGAATCTGATTTCAACTGCCAGGAGTTGGAGGACATGCTGCATTAACCTTGGTTCTGCATCGCTTGGAGGCAAGGTTAGCCGAAAGCATTCGCTGATTAATCGTGTTTACTCTACACTTATTCGTGATTTCCGAATTTAGGATAAGTTCAAGTATTATCCTTTCGTTCAAGATTCCGAGGCATGTATCAAATGACGAAGCAGCGACTTTCGTCAAAGCGATGTTATGGATCGCTTGTCTTGGATCACTTGTGATGTTTCTTGTCGCATGTAGTGGCGGTGGCTCTAAAAACGGTGTTTCAACAAACGCAACAGCGTCCAGCGCTCTGTCCTATAGCACTTAACCGGCTACAGTAGGCATTCCGATCGCACCGCTCTGGCCAATGGTGACAATGGTGACCGGAACCGTCAGCAGTTATGGGGTATCCGTTCAAGTGTTGTCGTATTGGCCACTAGAGAAGCAGATCACCGCCATTGGTGCAACATGGTTGGATCAACAATTAGTAAGTGGTATGGCGCCAGAATCACAATCAGGATTTAGTAATGAAGTACGAAAAGCATTGCGCCAACGATTAGCCTTTTTGGTGGACGAAGGATTTGCAGAACGTGTTGAATCACGAGTAGTAATTAAAGGCAATCTGCTCGCTACCTTGCGAGATCGCGAATTACAAGCAATTGCAAAAAAGATTACCGAAGAAACGCATCTTAACTATCAACCCATTCGTGATGGGCAGCGTGTATCTGGCATCTATCGTCGATCTATTGTGCTTGCGAGTGGACGGTTTGCGATGCTTCAGGAAGGAGCTGAATTTAGCCTTGTACCTTGGAGACTGTAGTCGATCGTTATCTGCATCAACCTGTTCGAGGCGTAATGAGAGGAGCCAATGTTGATTGGAATTTATCGAGGTCACGTGAGATACAGTTGTGAAGCTAATCTTTTATAGTGAGGGTTGCGACGTCTACTGCTGACGAATTCCCGCTCAAGTTTACTCACATGAAGTCTGCTTCGTGCCCATAGCGGAAATAGAGGTACTCGAAAGCTGCCGCTCAAATGGTGCTAAACAGACATCCGCTCTGCACTTTAAATATCGGGGATTCTAAATCTTACGTTAGCAATACATACGCGCCACTGGCGCACGATCAGCTAGAAACTTGCGGTGCCAATGGCAATCATGTAGCCTTTTCTTAATTGACTGATCGACGGAGCGTGTCATGAAAATCAATAATAGAACTGGATTAAATTTTCTCCTGGCAAGTTGGTTAGCATTAAATTCATTCTCCGCATTTGCAGGTAAAACACTCAAATGCATTGATTCACCCAACCCTCCGAATTGCCTGGTTCGATTGGTTGCGAATAGCTCAACAAAGGACCTGGATGATTTGTACAAGGATGTGATGCTAACGGGCGCTACCGATCTGGTGCTTGCCAAGGGATCAAGACTATCGAACGAGGCACGTGAAGCCTTGCAGTTACAAGCAGCCGGTTTGTCTGCATATTTTGCGGCATCGACTTCCAAATCAATGAAAAAAATATCGGATGACACCCTGCTGGCTGCGATTGCACTGATTGCAGCAGCACAACATGACGAAGATCCCTATTCTGATCCAGCATTTCAAAAACTCTCAGTCAAATCTAAAAATGATGACGCCATTACGCTACTGGCGGTACAGCTGTGGCTCGCAACCCAGCCATTTAACCATCAACTAATGGGCTTTCATAAAGTATTTGAGAAATTAGAAACAATGAAAGACTTGAAACCGGAAACACTGCTGTCGTTAGCGTGCGATGCTGCATATTTTGGACAAGATTATGATCTCGCGCTTGAAATAATAAAAAGAATAGCATCTACAGACAGCGCAACACCTGACATGAAGGCACAGGCTGCATCAATATTGTTTCGAGTATATTCATTATTTGATGAAGGACTGCAGTTGTTGCGATCTGGTGGGAAAGATGCGAAGAACTATGATGTTAAAGGTATTTTGACTGAAGGAGGCAGAGTCAAATTGTCCCACGGCTATGACGCTAAAGCGGCCAAATTATTGGCCGAGTATCAATTCGTTGCTGGTTATGGAACCGACCAGTTCCAGACAATCGATTTTCTGAAAGACCGAGAATTGCTCGGAAAAGCAGGCGCAAAGGATGAATTAAGATATATGGGAGACGAATACCTGCGTTACGCGGACGACGCAGCAAGAAGCCCATTGCAACGAGAGAACCTATATGCCATTGCCAGTGATTGTTATATGCGCGCTGGCAATAAGGAACTTGCCGTCATCACAGCAAGAAAAGGACTTCCTTTTGTTGCGGCCATAATTGATGATCCAGCAAGAGGATGGGGAGATAAATTTAAAAGCGCATCGTCAAACATGAAAGCAACTTTGGCACGTGGCGCAGGAACAGATGCCGTAATAGCACTGTATCGAACCGGTGAAATAACGGAAGCGTTGAACACCGGTTATCTGACTAACAGCGATAGATACGAAAATTCAAAAGTTGCTGGTGAAGAATCCGACCCAAATTGGGCGATTGATGAGTATAGATCACTGATGGAGTGGACTCTAACAATGGATGCTGTACATTCAAAGGACTTGAAATTCCAGACGCGCGCTTTCGATGTGTTGTTAGATCACTGCAATGCATCTGACCCTTGCCGCACCAACAGTGATGAAACGCATGAACACCTTGCAGCCATTGCGGCCGCAATGGGCGACCGCGAAAAAATGTTGTCTCAACTGAGGATAGCAGCTTCTATAGTCGATAATAGCTGGTATGCACTGGCCACAACCAAGCTGATAGAAGAATGGTATCGTGACACCAAACTCTTGGCAGAAGCAGCAAAACAAACCAGTGATACCCCTGAGCACTAACTTTGACAATCAAGCGGAAAAATAACAATGAAAACGTCACTATGTATTATGACTATCGCCACGATCCTAACAGGTTGTGTCAGCACATCTGAGACTGAACACTACACCGCAGTGAATGCCGACGGCAGCATCAACATCCGTTTTAGTGGCGGCGATGGATCATCTATCAAGAACGCCGTCATTCTCATCGGTGCTACAGACGAGATAGCCGGCATTGGTGGTGAAACGCTGTGGGCACAACAATTTTTGCCAGGTTGGCAAAAGACCAATCAAGAACTGATCGCTAATGGTCGTAAAAGTTATGATGGCATTACGTACAAGTCACCTGATGGAAAGACTCGCACTATTTATTTTGATATCTCGAATTTCTTTGGCAAGTTCTGAGGTACTAGCTGATAATAGAATCGAATGACAGCTATGCGGACTTTCATATTCTGCTAACGAGTGTCCGATTGTGGCCGATAGATGCCTGCGTCCAAATCATATCTCCAAAATGAAGGCTAACTTGTTTTATCTAGTCTGATTAACAGAGTGGTTGCAAGATAACATTGGAGCAGATTTTGCCACAAGCGCGGTTGTGATGACCTGCTCCCCTTAAATGTACCTGATGTAAAGTTAGCCTGCTCCGCAATTGAGGAGACAGAGCATGAAGAAATCGAGATTTAAAGAAGAGCAAATCATTGGTATCTTGAAAGAGCACCGCGCTGGATTATCGGCAGC
>JAICKZ010000043.1 GCA_025927665.1 Steroidobacteraceae bacterium
ATCTTTATCATGATAGAAAAGGTATGACTGACCTTGCCAATCGACAATGGAGTGATGCACGGTCCAGCAACCGCTCGCAGATTCGTCGAGAATCACGCCAACTTGTTTGAACGGTCCCGTCGGGGAGGTGCTCGTTGCATACTCAAGTCGCTCACGCCTATCTTCCACATGCGGATAAGTCAGGTAGTAGATGCCATTACGCTCGAATGCGAATGGTCCTTCCAGTAGGCCCTTCGTCGGCAAGTTATCAATAACCATCGGCTCGCCGTCGATTTCTGTCATGCTTGGTTTTAGTTTGACGACATATAGCTTGCTCAATAATGCATAGAACAGATAAGCACTGCCATCCTTGTCGATAAGCACATTGGGGTCGATTCCTTTCACGCCCTCAAGCGGTGTTGTCATCGGTGTAAACGGTCCATACGGTTTGTCTGCAATTGCCACGCCGATTCTGAATTTGCCGTTATCTTTAGCTTGAGCAATTGCCGGAAAATAAAAGTAATACTTGCCATCTTTGAATACACAGTCCGGTGCCCACATCGCATACGCGTTGGGGTCGACCCATTCAACGCCAGTCTGCGTGACGATCACACCATGATCTTGCCAATCGGTGAGATTCTCCGATGAAAAAACATGATAGTCCTGCATCACAAACCAATTAGGTTTGCCTTTGTATTCTGGTGGCGCCTTGATGTCATGCGATGGATAAACATAAATCTTTCCTTCAAACACCCGCGCCGTTGGATCAGCAGTGAACTGATCCATGATCAATGGATTCGTTGCGAAGACCGCAGTGAATTTCAGTAATCCAGCAATACTGAAGAGCAGGAAATGAAATGTTAAATGTTTCATGACATCGGTAATTAAGAGCAACGATGAAAAGCTTAAATTATTTACGACCCGACCGCACGATCACCTCGACTCGGCATCTTCATGTGTCAGATAAAAAAATGACGCGACTATCCTAACACCGTTGGTTATGTTCAAAACAGCAACAATATGACTGGCATCAACGTTGCGCCCGTTAATGAACAACAAGTTCATGCGCAAATTGCACTGACAGTTCGGTTCAATCCTTGACAATTTAGGACGATTGACCTAAATTAAAATCCATAGGACATTTGTCCTATTAAGCACGCAGAAGAGGACTTTATGAAATTGTTTGAGTCATTTCAGTTGGGTGATATAACGTTGCCAAATCGAATGGTGATGGCGCCGATGACAAGGAATCGCGCGGACGCAAATGGCATCGTGCCACCGATGATGGTCGCTTATTATAAGCAACGCGCCAGTGCAGGTCTGATCATCACTGAATCAACTCCGGTCTCACCGCAAGCGATAGGTTATCCCTTCACTCCAGGGATTAGCTCTAATGATCAGGTGGCAAGTTGGTCGAATGTTACTAGTGCTGTACACGCAGCGGGTGGCCACATCTTTATTCAATTGCAATACTGTGGACGAATTTCTCATTCCAGCCTGTTACCCAATAATGCAATACCACTAGCACCATCAGCATTGCGACCAGCTGGGCTTGCCGTCACTTATACTGGCATGCAGGAATATGTGACGCCGCGCAGTGTTGAGACGGGAGAAATTCTTGATATCGTCATGCAATTTCAACGCGCCGCTGAAATGGCGAAACATGCTGGTTTTGATGGAGTGGAAGTGCATGGCGCCAATGGTTATATCATCGACCAGTTTCTACGCGACGGCACCAATCAACGCACCGATATGTATGGCGGTAATGTACAAAATAGAATGCGTTTATTGAACGAAATTCTTGATGCAGTATCCACTGTGTGGCCGATGCAGCGTGTGGGTGTTCGTCTGACTCCCGAGAACAGCTTCAATTCGATGTCAGACTCTAACCCGCAAGAACATTTTGGTTATTTTATTCAACAATTAAGTCTGCGTGGCCTTGCTTACCTACATGTGCTTGAAGGTGACATGATGACGAAAACTAGCACGGTCAATTATCGTGATTTACGTTTGAAGTTCGCTGGTTCGTATATTGCGAACAATGGTTACGATTTTTTACGCGCTGAAGAAGCTTTAAAAGATGGCACTACGGATTTGGTGGCGTTTGGTGTTCCTTTCTTGGCCAATCCAGACTTGGTGCGTCGGTATCGCGAGAAGCTGCCGCTGAATACAGCCAATCCCGCAACTTTTTATGGCGGCGGCGAAACGGGATATATCGACTATCCGTTCTATTCGAACGAAGCAAGTGTCCCTGCGGGTCTTTAGGAGAAGTTATTTACATAGGTATTTTGCATGAGTACTAAGACAACCCGTGATCATATAGTTAAGTGCGCTGATCAACTGTTCTATCAACAAGGCTATGAACATACTTCATTTGCTGATATTGCGAACATCGTACAAATCTCTCGAGGTAATTTCTATCATCACTTCAAAACTAAGGATGAAATATTGGAAGCGGTGATTGACGTGCGGCTTGCGAAGACCCGAAAGATGTTGACCGAATGGGAAAATCAAAGCGATCAACCTGCCGAACGCATCCGAAGTTTTATCCAGCTTATGATCACAAACAAAATCGCGATCAAAAATTATGGCTGTCCGGTGGGCACTTTATGTGCAGAGCTTGCTAAGCTAAATCATGCTTCGCAGGCCGAAGCGAACAAGCTATTTACTCTGTTCCGAATTTGGTTGCGTAAACAATTTACGCTGCTTGGTTGCAAAGAAAACGCTGAGGCGTTGGCGATGCATCTTCTCGCTCGCAGTCAGGGCGTTGCCACGTTGGCAAATGCCTTTCATGATGAGAAGTTCATTAAGCAGGAAGTAACGCAGATGTGCGACTGGCTGGATTCATTTACATCGCACGCGACCGAAAACCAGACTCACTAACTAATATTATGAGAGAAATTTTATGTTTATCGTATTCCTAAAGTTTTCCACTAATAAAGACAGGGCCAGTGAATTTGTTCATGGTCATAGGGAATGGATCAAACGCGGATTTGATGAGAATGTATTTTTGTTGACAGGCAATCTGCAACCTAATGCGGGCGGTGGAATCATTGCCCACAATACGTCGTTGCAGGATCTTCAAAATAGAGTTAATGATGATCCATTCGTTCTACAAAACGTGGTGAGCGCGGAAATTTTTGAAATTACTTCGCCAAAGATCGATGCTCGATTAAGCTTTCTGATTAACTGATACATCGCGATTAATGTCGGAATAACGTCCGCTTACTTATAACACCATTTAGCGACTGACAATCTCCTCGATCTTCCGAGCCAATGGCTCACGAATCGCGTATCCATCTCGGTTGGTTAAAAGAGCTACAGCGACGTGTGTATCAGGAAACCAATACAGCAATGCTGATGCGCCGCTTTGTCCACCGGTGTGAAACCAAGCTAACTTGCCATCAACAGGTCCTACCATGATACCGATACCATAATAATATCTCGGATCGCCGAAAGGATTAGGTGCTGGTGAACCATCAAGAAGTTTGGGATGTTCAAGCATTTGATCACGCGTAGTCGGTTGCACAAGCTTGCCCGATTGAAACGCCAACACAAATCGTACGAGATCTTCGGAAGTTGAAAGCCATCCACCTGCAGGTAGATTCTCACTTACATCGCGAAATGCCGCGCGTTCAATGCTGCCATCCGCTGCTTTGCTATATCCGGCCACGCGATGTGGGACAAGAGCAAGCGCGTCATCTTCGGTGATGGCATTCATTCCGGCGGGTGTGAACACAAGATCGCGCATCAGCGTGCGGTAAGGAGTTTTCGCTGCGCCTTGAAGTACACATCCCAACAACCGATAACCCAATGAACTGTATCTCACTTGAGTGCCTGGCTGAAAAATGAGTGGATCATTTTTGAAAGTATCCAATGGCGTGATGACATCGGTGTAGCGCGTGTACTGAGTAATCTTTTCACGTTGAATCAATTGTTCCAACGCAAGACGTTCAGCCTCGGTGTCATGTTTCTCTCCGTTATCGCCATAGTTGTGGCGTATACCTGCCATATGTGAGAGCAGTTGACGCGATGTAATTCGCCATTTTTTTTCCGGGAACTCCGGACAGTATTGCTGAATGGGTGCATCGAGATCGAGCTTACCATCCTCTACTAACCGCATTGCTGCAGTCGCGGTGAACCACTTCGCCACCGAGGCAGTACGAAACATGCTTTGCGCAGTGACTGGAACATCCTGCTCAAGATCCGCTTTACCAAACCCCGCGCTCCATATATGCCCGTCTTTTGAAATGGCGACCGACAAGCCGGGCAGGTGATTTATCTCTAACGCCGCCGAAGCCATTTGTGAAATCTCTTGTATCTGCTTGGAAGAAAGTCCAGCAGCCTGCACGAGAATGGGGGTTGTGACGAAAGCAAAGAATACTGCAATCAGTGTCCATGGCTTGCAGATAGCACGAGCTGGTTTGATCGACATGAATTCGAGATCCTCATGTTCACGTTGGTGAGGGAAGAAACACCGCGGAAATTCCGATCAAGAATACTCTTCATGACGCCGTCTTTCACGCAAATATGATTATGATAAGTTCATATTTGCCAATCAAGACTTGCGTAGATATTTGCGATTGCACTGAAGTGATAAATTCAGATGTGCGCCAATCACACGCTTCGCAACAATTCGTCCAATGACATGTTAGCCGCGGTTGTGTCTACGTGGGGGCCTAGTTCACGCGGATCAAAATCATCGACGTTGAGCAGGTTCATGACCTTGGCATCGTATTCATGTAACGCACTGGCTTCAGTAGTGGTGAGCAAGCCAATAGAGACGGCTTGATCAATTTGTCCAGGCAAATCCAATGCGGTGATTTTTCCAGTTTTGACACCTTCAACACGAATACGACGTTCAAGCGGCTCACACGTATCAGACATTGCCAACGCTTCTTGCAATAAACCCAGTGCATTTTTAGGTTCAATGGTTTTGTAAATGCCATCACTTAAACGTGCACGCGTATCAGTTACAGTCATCATGCGTTCGGCCACTTCTGCACCTAATTTATCGGACGGTGCAAAGTAGGTAAGTCCACGTGGGAAAATAAAGAAGCGCATGACGTTGGCCATAAAACGATTTGGAAAATTACGCAGAAAGCCATGCAATTGGTCCTGTGCGGTGTACATCAAGTGACGGCATGCCCATTCTACCAGTGGCAAATCGGCTTCCTGTCGACCTTGATCTTCATAATGTTTGAGCACTGTCGAAGCAAGATACATGGCAGAGAGCGCATCACCGAGACGACCCGAGAGGGTTTCTTTCTTCTTGAGATATCCACCTAGTGTCAACATCGCCACATCGGTTGCAAATGCAAACGAAGCGCTGAAACGATTGATGTGCTGAAAGTAACGTTGCGTCGCAGGAATATCAGGCGTGTTGGAGAAACGCGCCAAGGTAAGCGCCATCACCAACGAACGTACTGCATTGCTAATGGTAAAACCAATGTGTGAAAACAAGGCCGTATCAAAATCACGCACCGCTTTTTCTTTATCTTTTTCACGTGCCGCGTTCATCTCCTTCAATACGAAGGGATGACAACGAATCGCACCTTGGCCAAATATCATCAATGTGCGCGTCAATATGTTTGCGCCTTCAACCGTGATTGCAATGGGAACACTTTGATAACTACGACCGAGATAATTCTTGGGGCCAAGGCAAATGCCTTTACCACCTTGTACATCCATGGCATCGTTTGCCACTTTACGACCGAACTCCGTGACATGATATTTAAGGATTGTTGATGGCACCGCAGGACGTTCGCCGGCATCAATGGCCGCGACAGTCACACTGCGTGCGGCATCCATGATGTAGGTCATTCCCGCCATACGTGCCAATACTTCTTGTATGCCTTCGAATTGGCCAATTGAAACATTGAACTGACGACGAATGCGTGAATACGCGCCTGATGCATAAGTGGCGGCTTTCGATGCGCCTGTCGCATTCGAAGGCAATGAGATACAACGACCCACTGACAATTGTTCGACCAACATGCGCCAACCTTGGCCGGCCATTTTCACGCCACCAATGATGCAATCGAGTGGAACAAATATGTCTTTGCCATGAATGGGACCATTCTGAAAAGGGGTGTTCAATGGAAAGTGGCGACGACCAATACGAATGCCCGGTGTACTGCGCGGAATTAATGCACATGTGATTCCATATTCGGATGCGCCGCCTAGCAATTTTTCTGGATCATATAATTTGAATGCAAGGCCAATCAGTGTGGCAACCGGTGCGAGTGTAATGTAACGCTTGGAGAAGTTGAGGTTAATGCCAATCACTTCTTCACCGTTGTACATACCTTTGCGTATCACACCGGTATCGGGTAATGAGGCTGCATCGGAACCTGCGCGTGGGCCGGTCAAAGCAAAGCAGGGGATTTCTTCGCCGCGTGCCAGACGGGGCAAGTAATGATTTTTTTGCGCTTCAGTCCCGTAATGGGAAAGTAGTTCACCTGGGCCTAACGAATTGGGTACCGATACGGTAGAACTAACCGTGGCGGATCGACTAGCAAGTTTTATCAATACGCATGAGTGCGCATAAGCTGAAAATCCCAGACCACCATATTGCTTGCCAATGATCATGGCGAAGAATCCATTACGCTTAATGAAATCCCACATTTCCGGTGGCATGTCGGCACGACGATGCGTGATATCCCATTCATCGATCATGCGACACAGCTCTTCGCAGGGACCATCGATAAAAGCCTGCTCTTCAGCGGTTAATCGCGGTGGTGCCGCCGACATTAATTTATCCCATTGCGGCGAACCACTGAATAACTCACCATCCCACCATACCGATCCGGCTGCAAGTGCTTCGGACTCGGTGGTCGACATGCTCGGCAACATGCGACGATAGGTTCTTAAAAATGGCCGACTAAGATAACGGATACGTAACAAGTCGATATTAAGAAACAACAATCCCGCCCAGATTGTCCACAACGGAACTAGCAACCATAAACTTGGATTATCAAACCAATCAAATGCAAGTAATGCTGCGGTATAACATGCTGTTGTCAACAACAGCGATGCGCGTTGATACGTCAACCAGATCAGTCCACCCACAAATACGATTAACCAAATCACACTTGACACGATGTTGTCCTCTGTTTTTTACATGGCAGGTTTTTCCATGCCGGGGTAGCTTGGTACCAAATTGCTTAATCGGCAAGTCCAGTGATTACCTGAGTGTCAATACTGTGCACTCGGCGCAGTCAGGTCGAATCGTTCAGTTAGTGAAAAGATGAAAACCAATCTTGAGTTATAAATATGCCAATAAAAAAGCCCGCAATCTGCGGGCTTTTTAAGTAATTTAAATAAGGATCAAAGCAAGTCTTTCACGCCGTCCTTTTCTTCTAACAGTTCTTTATGAGTAGCGTCCATGCGCGTACGACTGAATGAGTTTACTTCCAACCCTTGAACGATTTGATACTTGCCATCTTTGCAAGTCACGGGATAGCCATAGATTACACCGGGCGCAATGCCATAGCTGCCATCAGAAGGCACACCCATGCTGACCCAATCGCCCACTGCGGTGCCCAATGCCCAGGTACGCACATGATCAACCGCAGCCGAAGCGGCTGACGCTGCCGAAGATGCACCGCGTTGTTTGATGACTGCGGCACCGCGTTGTTGTACGGTCGGAATAAAAGTGTCGCTGTACCAGGCTTGATCAATCAATGACATCGCTGACTTGCCATCCACCACTGCGGCATGTAAATCGGGATACTGTGTTGCCGAATGATTTCCCCATACTGTGACGCGTGAAATTTGCGTGACATGCTTACCGGCTTTTTCCGCTAATTGTGAAATCGCACGATTGTGGTCCAGACGTAGCATGGCGGTGAAGTTGCCAGGATTCAAATCAGGAGCATTGCGTTGTGCGATCAGCGCGTTGGTGTTGGCAGGATTGCCCACCACCAGCACACGTACTTCGCGATTGGCAACCGCATTCAGTGCTTTACCTTGTGCCGAAAAAATTTGTGCATTGGCTAACAACAAATCTTTGCGTTCCATGCCGGGACCACGCGGGCGTGCACCCACCAGCATTGCATAATGACAATCCTTGAAGGCCACATTTGCATCGTCAGTTGCAACAATTTTATTCAAGGTTGGAAACGCACAATCATTCAGTTCCATGACAATGCCTTGCAATGCACCCAACGAAGGCGTGATTTCCAGCATATGCAGATTGATAGGTTGATCCGGTCCCAACATCGCGCCAGAGGCGACACGGAAAGCGAGCGCATAACCGATATTTCCAGCGGCGCCGGTGATTGCAACATTGACGGGGGTTTTCATGATAAGGCTCTCTTCAAGAACGTGACTATAAAATGAATGCGAATTCTAACGGAAAAATGTATGGCGGGGAAAGAATGGTTCGACAAGCTCACCATGAATGGTATAAACGCTCACCATGAACCGCTCAAATGGCTCATGCCATGAACGATATAAATAAATTCCGCTCATAGCGAAACAATATGTTGTGCTTAAGAATAAGTAGAGATCCATTCGCCCTGAGCTTGTCGAAAGGTTCTTGAAGCTTTGATTTATTGATGATGTAAATTTAAAGTGGTTTGACAAGTTCATCACGAACGGGAGAAATTTCACCACGAACGGCATAAAGGTTCATCATAAATGTCATAAAAGCTCTCGATAAAAGATAAATAGAAGAGCGCTTCCACGGAATAATGATTAATCCCTTTATTTTAATCGAAACTCCAAATCAACTTGATTGCAAAACCACTTGTGGTATCACTTGAGCAAATTTGATTTCTTCCTGCTCGAAGTAATCCACAATGCCAAGATTAACTGACTGCTGAACATCCATACAAATTTTGTAATTCGCAGTGAGCACAAAGTAAACAATTTCAAACTCAATCGCCACAGCAGTCAATCTTGCGAGATGGCAACGCTCAAAACGTACGTTATTGTTTTTTATGATCAAGTTACGAATAGCTTCTGCAATCGTATGTAGTTTTTTACTTGGTGTGTCGTGAGCAACATTCAATACGAAGAGTACACGACGCTCATGCATACGACCAAAATTACGCATACGACTTTTAAGCAAATCGGCATTAGCCATGATGATTTGTTCACCGTTGACGCTGCGTAAACGCGTACTTTTCAAACCAATTTGTTCCACCGTCCCTTGCACATCATCAATAGTCAGCGCATCACCAATCACAAAGGGTTTGTCCAGTGTAATCGACAACGAAGCAAGCAAATCGCCCAGCACATTTTGGACTGCCAATGCAACCGCAATACCACCAATGCCCAGGCCAGCAACCAAGGTGGTGATATTGATGCCAAGATTATCCAGTGTTAATAGCAACACCACTAACCATATGGCGACGCGTAATACGACGGCAATGATGTTTAACGAGCCTACCGTCGCTGGATCCTGCTGCAATCTGAATCGACGTTTATGTTCCAGCCAGGCCATGGCTGCGGTGGATATCCAGATGCCTGCCTGCCAACAACAAGCAATTAACAGCACACGCCCAACTAGATGCTGAGCCCGATCGTTTAATGTCAGCCATTGCAATCCGACATATATGCTTAAGATCAATAAAAAAATATTGGCGGTGCGACTGACAACTTTAAGTGGCGTTTCAATCAACTCCATGGATTCGGTTATCGCCAGGCGTTGGTAACGGGAACGTACCAAACGCTTTATCAACACCGATATCATCAACAGACTTAATGCTGCCACCAACGCCCATAACCATTGTGTAACGGTATTGCCCAAATACAACTGATCCAAAGTACGAATGACAGAATTCATCGACATGATTCATCTTGCCCTTGTATATAAGTGCATGCACCCGCCGCAATAAGCGCTTTGTGCTGTGATTCACAAAGAGTACACTATTCCTTCATCTGTTTTTTGGAGCGATCATGTATCGTTTGGTATGGGAGTTTGATGCGAAGCCTGAACGCGTTACGGACTTCGAAAAAATCTATGACGTCAATGGTCGCTGGGCCACGTTCTTCAAACAAAGCGCTGATTATCTCGGCACGGAGTTGTACAAGAACACCCATGATCCGCAGCGCTTTGTTGCCGTAGATCGATGGCGTTCACGGGTTGCGTACGAAAATTTCCGCAAAGCGAATGCCGCTACTTACGCTAAACTGGATGAATGGTGCCGGCAATTGTTATCCCATGAACGCATGCTAGGTTCAACGGATGATGGGCGCGAGGATTAGCTTGTAAAATAAACAAGCGTGTTGCAAAAGAAAACAGTGGTAGGCACAGAACCTTTTTTAAGGCGTTGGCTACCAATGCTATCGTCAATTGTGTTTTCGTCAGTACGGGTGCGTAGCACCCATTGCATTTTCGAGGAGATCCTTATGTTTCGTCCAACGTGGGTTCTTTCTGTTACATCATTGCTGATTACCGCAGCCATTGGCTTTGGCAGTTATGCCTACGCCGCGGGCAGCGGTTCAATGAATACGCCATCAATGCCTGCGCCAAGCAAGTCGATGACGACCGAAGAGAAAGCAGTTGCAATTTATAATCAAGGTGTGGGCTTTATTAAGGAAGCTGACGGAGAATTAGCTGAAGCTGCTGAAGCCGCTCAAGCCAACAACGTTAAAAAGCAAGAAAAGGAACAAAGTCACGCCAAAAAATATTTTACCAAAGCACAAGAAAAATTTAAGGATGCGGTTGAACTCAAACCTGATATGTTCCAAGCATGGAACTATATTGGTTATTCAAAGCGCAACCTGGGCGACTATAACGGAGCACTTGAAGCTTATAATCAGGCACTTAAATTAAATCCTAAATATTTAGAGGCCATTGAATATCGAGGTCATGCCTATCTTGGCCTCAATCGCCTTGACGATGCGAAACAATCTTATCTCGACTTGTTTTCCAGTAACAGTGCACTGGCAAAAAAACTGCTGGTTGCAATGCAATCGTGGGTTAGTAGCCATCGTAATGATGCGCAGGGTGTAGACAGCACGACACTTGAAAATTTCGCGAGTTGGGTTAATGAACGTAGTGCTATTGCAGTCAGCACCGCTGGTCTTGCGCCTAAAAGCAACACGGAAACCTGGCACTGAAGACACGTTGTACCTTGCCGTTCGTAATAGCGCTGATCATAGCTTTGTCTATGATCAGCGTGAATGCAGATGAGCCGCCAACATACGTTTGGCATTTGCCGCGTGGTTTTCCAACGCCGCTCGTGCCTGCTGATAATCCGATGTCCGTCGCAAAGGTTGCATTAGGAAAACGCTTGTTCTTCGATTCCCGGTTGTCGCTTACATCAACCTATAGTTGTGCCAGCTGTCATGATCCCGCACGTGCGTTTACCGATGCGCGTGCATTGGCCGTCGGTGCCACTGGGCAAGTATTAAATCGTAACGCCATGGCATTGGTTAATGTTGCTTATAACGTCAGCTACGGTTGGAGCAATGTCAAGGTCAAAACGCTTGAAGCACAGATGCATCAGCCGTTATTCAATGTACATCCCCTCGAAATGGGTCTTGCAGGTCGGGAAGCAAGTGTCGTTAAAATACTCTCTGCAGATACTGATTATATTGACGCGTTTCGAGCTTCCTTTCCTGATGAGCCGAGCATCTCAATTGCGAATATGATTCGTGCCATTGCTTGCTACGAGCGTACATTGATCTCTGGTAACAGTCCGTTCGATCGTTATGTATTTAATGGTGAACACGATGCGATCAATGATTCGGCGAAGCGCGGTATGAAATTGTTCTATTCGTCGCGTTTGGGTTGCGCGAACTGTCATGCGGGCTTTAATTTTACCGGCACGGCTGTTTATGACGGACATACGGTTGCTGCGGCTGCGTTTGCTCGTAATGGTGTGGGTAGTCAATCAATGCGCGTGCCGACGTTGCGTAACATCGCGCTGACTGCGCCGTACATGCATGATGGCCGTTACAAAAATCTTGATGCAGTCATCACTCATTATGAAACTGCAACTACGACAACAAAGGCCGATAAAAAACTTCGCAAGTTCAAGTTGACCAGCGATGAACGACAAGCATTACTTGCTTTTCTGGAATCGCTGACCGATGACGAATTTATTCGAACCAATCGCGTGCAATGACTTGCATGAAGAGCGCGATAAAATTAATTCTGTGGTAACGGCATTGCATGGCAATGCTTCTACATAGTTAAGGAATTAATTACACACTGTATTGCCTTTATCAAACACGATATGCCATCGTCCCGGTGATTCCTGTCGCCAGATGGATGAGAAGGTACCAATCAATTGGCCTTGTGCGTCATGAACCGGACCCGTGCTTAATGCCAATGTGCCAGATGCCAGTACTTCAACCGTTTCTGGCTCCCAAGAAAATGGTGCATTAGGTTTGGTGAAAAAATCTTTCCACCAGCTTAATACTTCTTGCTTGCCATGTAGTTGTTTGTCACCGGCAAAAAAGATGGCTTCATCTGCGACAAATGTTGCAAACGCCGCTTGATCGCGATCCGCCATGGTTTTTGCGAAAGCGCGTTCAGTGTTGATCACTTGTTGCGTTAGATCAACTTGTGCAGGTTGCCGAACAGTAGCGCAGCCTGAAACAAATATAACGGTAAATAATATTGTGCAAAGAGAATGCAGTTTCATGTGCATGTGCCTGAGAATAAGATAGCAAGAATACGTTGCTTAAAGGTGATCGACAAGAACGCAATTTGTCAGTGATTTTAGTTTTATCCTATCAGCAACTTGCTCTCCGCACTTTCAATATCTTCAGGAGTGCCGTAAAGCACGACAATATCTCCAATGATAAATACGGTTTCCGCTACTGGCTGTCGCAAAATCTGTCCATGACGGCGAATTGAGTTAACACTGACATTGAATTGGTTCAGGTCAATGTGGGCAATGCTATGGCTAATGGCATACGCATTGGGTGGTAGCACAACCGAATGCAGTTCTTCACGCAGTGTATGGGTGTCATCCAGTGGACGTGCATCTTCACGACGAAAAATCCGTCGCAACATGGCGTACCGATTATCGCGAATATCACTCACTGCTTTTACCACACGTGATACCGGCATATTAAGCAGCAACAACATATGCGACATCAACATCAAACTGGCTTCCAGTGTTTCTGGTACCACCTCGGTGGCGCCAGCTTTTTGCAGTTGATCGAGCTTGGTGTCATCTTGCGTGCGTACCAGAATAGGCACCTGTTTGTGTAATTCACGAACTGCATGCACGATGCGCAATGCCACATTGGGATCTGTAAAGGTAATGACCACGACATCACAATGAGACAATCCCACTGCCTCAAGAATGTCATGTGAACCAGCATCGCCATAGATAACTGGATCACCTGCTTGTCGCGCTAGCTGCACGCGCTTCGGGTCCATGTCCAGTGCAATGTATTCGAATGCGTATTTTTCCAGGGCGCGAGCTAAGTTTTGTCCCACGCGACCGAAGCCGCAAAGAATGACATGATTGCGTTGTGCTACTTCATGCGTGCTGGCTAGTTCCAATTCGAGTTCGTTCTGCTCGTGACCACGACGCGATAACCATGCGCCCAAGCGACTATTGTGTCGAATCAATAATGTACTGAGTACCATGCTTAGCACGGTCGCGGCCAACAAAGGTTGGATGAGCGCATTACTTGCCAGTTTGTCATTCAACATCAAGGTGAGTAATGCAAAACCGAACTCACCACCCTGTGCAATCACTAAACCAGTTTGAAAAGCGGCGCGCCAGTTTTTACTGAATAACCTTGCTAGTGCAGTGACAATAATCGCTTTGCTCAATTGCAATGCAATCAACAATAACAACACCGACCAACCATCGGCATATAACAGTTTCAGATCAAGCAACGTACCGATAGTGATGAAAAAAAGTCCCAACAGAATATCGCGAAACGGCCGGATCACGACTTCGACTTGATGCCGATACTCCGTTTCTGCGAGCAACATTCCGGCAAGAAAAGCACCCAATGCCAATGACATACCTGCCGCATTTGTGGCCCAAGCACTGGCTAACGCAACCAATAACACGGTGAGCGTAAATAATTCCGTGCTGCGTGCACGGCTAATCTCATGAAACAAAGGACGCAATAACCATCGACCCGCAGCCAACACAAACAACAAGGCAAGGGCAGCGCGGATCATGGCATTCATGATCATCAATGGATTGAGTGAATCCAATTGTGCATGCTCTGCAGTTTCTAATGCCAGCAA
>JAICKZ010000136.1 GCA_025927665.1 Steroidobacteraceae bacterium
CCAATCAAGATGATGTGCAGCATCTGGTGCGATAGGCAATGAGAACCGGAGAAAACCATAACCGCCCATTTTCAACATGATGGCCGCAAGCACAACTGAACCCCCCGTTGGGGCTTCCACATGTGCATCCGGCAACCAAGTGTGCACGGGCCACATAGGTACCTTCACCGCAAACGCCAACAGAAAAGCAACGAAGATCCAAATTTGCTCATTCATGGTAAGTGGCAATCTATGAAAATCAGCAATTTCATAACTACCCGCTTTCAAATACAGATAAATCAATGCCACCAACATGAACACGGATCCCAAGAACGTATACAAGAAAAACTTGATCGTGGCATACACACGACGCGGTCCACCCCATATGCCGATGATGATAAACATAGGAATCAACATCGCTTCCCAGAATACATAGAACAGCAATGCATCCATTGCAGCAAACACACCGATCATCAGTCCTTCAAGAATAAGAAATGCGGCGAAGTATTGATTCTGTTTCTTGTCAATTACGGTCCAAGCGGCAATCACCACCAGTGGCGTAATAAGCGTTGTCAAAATAATCAATGGCATTGCGATGCCATCTACGCCCAGGTGATAACTAGCATTAAACGTTTGAATCCACTCACGCCACTCGAGAAATTGCATTGAAGCAGTGGTGTTATCAAAGTGAGTGAATAATGGAATCGACAACACGAATGTCGCGACTGATGCCAGCAATGCAACCCAGCGGGCCAGTGCAATACGATCGCCCAGCACCAACAACACCGCACCGGCAATTATGGGCAGCCAGATCAGTACACTTAATATGGGCCAATCAATCATTCTGTTTGCTCAATTCTTTCTTACTTCAAAAAACTCAATTGCAATGAAGAATCAGTTTCGGACCGTAACGAGCGAAGCTGATTTGTGTTCAGCCGGAGCACAGGAACCGGAATGTATATAGCAATACATGAGGATTCCGAGCACCGCATGAACACAAAGCAGCAAGCGCAGTGGGTCCCGAACTGATTCATTTAAACAGTGGCCATACCACAAACCATCCTAGCATCGCCGCAAGACCAATGATCATGGCGAAGGCATAGCCATACAAACGTCCGGTTTGAATGCCACGCACAATACTGGCGAACCAACCAATACTGCGTGCCGAACCATTGACGATTACGCCATCAATCAGACCCGCATCGCCGACTGTCCATAAAGCAGTACCAAGATTGCGACTGCCCTTGGCGAACACAGCGAAATAGATTTCATCGAAATAAAATTTATTAACAAATAATTTGTACAGTGGCGCAAAAGTTGTCGCGATACGCGCTGGCAGTTCTGGCTTTTTGATATAAAGCCACCACGCCACAAACACGCCAAACAATGCCATCCATACCGGCGCATGTTTTAATCCGTCGATGACGAATTCACCTGAGCCATGAAATTCACGCGCCAATTCACCCAACACATTGTGTGCTTCTTCAACATGAATCGCAGCACCAAAATAATCGCCAAACAGAATGGGTTGAATAGTCAACCAGCCAATAAGCAATGAAGGAATGGCTAGCAATATCAAAGGTACCGTGACAACCCATGGGCTTTCGTGCGGCGGTCCACCGTGATGATCCGAATGCGCATGATCATCATCGACATGCGTAGCGTGTGAATCATGTACCTTCGATGCATGTGTCTTGGTGGCATCCGGAATAGTCGTCGCTTCTGCCGGATCAGCTTCATGATGAATAGCAAAACGTTCTGGACCATGAAAGGTCATAAACACTAGTCGGAAACTATAAAACGCAGTGACGAATACGCCGATAAAAACGCACCAATATGCATACGTTGCCGCGGGCAAGTGCGACTGACCCACCGCTTCAATCAATGCATCCTTGGAGAAGAAACCGGACGTACCTGGAAAACCAATCAAGGCAAGCGAGCCAATCAACGATGTCCAGTAAGTAATGGGCATGTATTTCTTAAGCCCACCCATCTTGCGCATGTCTTGTTCATGATGCATGCCGATGATGACAGAGCCCGCCGCAAGGAATAACAATGCTTTGAAGAACGCATGCGTCATCAAGTGAAAAATTGCCCCTGAGTAAGCCGAGACACCTAGTGCAACCGTCATATACCCCAGTTGCGACAAGGTTGAATATGCCACCACTCGTTTGATGTCGTTGTTCACCATGCCAAGCAAGCCCATGAAGAACGCGGTGGATGCACCGATAATCAAAATGGTATTGAGTGCAGCCTCTGACATCTCAAATAGCGGCGACATGCGTGCCACCATGAAGATCCCAGCAGTCACCATGGTTGCAGCATGGATCAATGCAGAGATCGGCGTTGGACCTTCCATTGAATCGGGCAACCATACATGCAAGGGCATCTGTGCGGATTTACCCATGGCACCAACGAATAAACATATACAGGTAACAGTGATGGCCATCCATTGCACACCTGGAATGATTTCCATGGTTTTACCAGCAAAGGCTTGGTGCGCATGATCGAACACTGTGCGATAGTCCAACGAACCGGTGTAATACAACACTGCCGCAATACCCAACACAAAACCGAAATCGCCAACGCGATTCACCAAGAAAGCTTTTAAATTTGCGAAAATCGCCGTGGGTCGTGTGTACCAAAAACCGATCAACAAGTAGGAGACCACACCCACTGCTTCCCAGCCAAAGAATAACTGCATGAAGTTATTGGACATCACCAACATCAACATCGAGAAGGTGAACAGTGAGATGTAAGCAAAAAAACGTTGATAGCCCGGATCGTCATGCATGTAGCCAATAGTGTACACATGCACACATAACGACACGAAGGTAACGACCACCATCATCAACGCAGTCAGGCGATCTACCATGAAACCCACATTCATCTGCACGCCATCACTGACCAGCCAGGTATACACATTGCCATAAAAATTTTGTGCTTCACCGGAAATGAGCTGCTGCAACACATGAATAGATAAACCACATGCAATGGCAACACCCAGTATGGTTACGGTGTGGGACATCACACGACCGATCTTGCGACCCAGCAACCCTGCAATCAATGCGCCAAACAAAGGCGCAAGCACAATTGTTAAAAGTGTGTTCTGCACGTTAACCCTTCATCGTATCCAGCGTTTCAACATTGATGCTTTTTCGCTGACGGAATAGCACGACCAATATCGCCAAACCAATGGCTGACTCTGCAGCGGCAACCGTCAAGATAAAGAATACAAATACCTGGCCATGCAAATCGCCCAGCTGGTGCGAGAAGGCAATGAAATTGAAATTGACTGCAAGCAACAACAGTTCAATGCACATCAATAACAAGATGACATTCTTACGATTCAGGAAAATACCCGCAACCGAAATACTGAATAACACACCTGATAACAACAATTCATGTTGCAATGGGATCATTATTCTTTCTCCGTTACCATCTTCACAATACGAATGCGATCCTTAGCATTGACGGCAACTTGCGCATTGATGTCCTGCACTTTCTGCCCGGTACGCTTGTGCATGGTTAAACTGATCGCAGCGACAATGGCAACCAGCAACAACACCGATGCCAACTCCAATGGATATAAGTATTGCGTATACAACAGTTCGCCCAGCGCTTGCGTATTGCTATAGCCTTCCGCCGCTGCAGGCGCCGCAACACCACTGCTTGCACCCAACGCTGCTGCATCGATGGCAGATGATTTCAACCACACTACACTGCCGATCTCGGCGATGACAATAAGTGCGACGACAATGCCGAGCGGTGCAAACTTGGTAAAGCCCGCACGCATCTGCGCAACATTTATATCCAACATCATCACCACAAACAGGAACAACACCATCACGGCGCCGACATAAACCAACACTAATACGATAGCGAGGAACTCGGCATCCATTAATAACCACAACACGGCGCTGTTAAAAAATGCAAACACCAAAAACAAGGCCGAATGCACTGGATTGCGAGCGGTAATCACGCCAATACTGGAAATCACCAGTATGGCCGAGAACACATAAAAAAGTATTTCAGTAAAGGTCATGTTTAAAACCAATCGCAACTAACATTTATGCAACGAGGCATTTTTGGCGTGATCACTAAAAACCGCTGTGTCGTTTTGGTAATCTGATGTCGCAACATTTTCTTCATTAAGTCATGACTCGTTCATCAGTTATTTATATCGTGCATCAGCCGCTTTGTCAGCAGCAATCATGGCTTCGAACTTATCGCCGACTGCGAGCAGTTTGTCCTTGGTCATGATGTTCTCGCCACGATGTTCCATGTGATATTCATGAATACGGGTCTCAACAATGGCATCGACGGGACAGGCTTCTTCACAAAAGCCGCAATAAATACACTTGAACAAATCGATATCGTAACGCGTAGTGCGGCGTGTGCCATCATCACTGACACCGGATTCAATGGTAATTGCCAATGCGGGACAGACCGCTTCACACAACTTGCACGCAATACAGCGTTCTTGGCCATTGGCATAACGACGTTGTGCATGCAGACCGCGAAAACGTGGTGATTGGGGCGTCTTTTCTTCTGGGTATTGCACAGTCACGTTGGGTCGAAACGAAAATTGACGCAACGTAACCCACAAGCCGGAAAGCAGCTCAGTAAGGAAAAATGTTTTGAATAAATTTTTCATAAAGGTACTGAATGATTTAGCTTGCTGACCAGGGCCCAACTTTCAATATCACCATCACAGCCTCAACTGCAATCCATACCAAGGTGACGGGGATAAACACTTTCCAACCCAGACGCATAATTTGATCATAGCGATAACGCGGAAAGGTGGCGCGAAACCATAGAAAGCAGAATAGGAAAAAGCAAATCTTCAGCCAAAGCCATAACAAACTGCCGTGAATCAACCATGCCGGACCCGATGTGACCCAACCGTCAAGCGGTGACATCCAACCACCAAAAAAGAACACCGAGGTCAACGCCGAAATCAAAATCATATTGATGTATTCAGCAACAAAGAATAACGCAAAGGCCATACCTGAATAATCCACATGAAACCCCGCCACAATTTCCGATTCGCCTTCTACGACATCAAATGGTGCGCGATTGGTTTCTGCAATGCCGGAAATAAAGTAAACGATGAATAATGGGAACAGTGGAATAAAGAACCAACTAAAATGCCCGCGTTGCGCTTCAATGATGTCACCGAGGTTCAAAGAGCCCGATGCCATCACTACTCCGATGATCGCAAAGCCCATTGCTAGTTCATATGCAACGACTTGTGCAGCGGCACGCATCGCACCTAAAAATGCATACTTAGAATTCGATGCCCAACCCGCAAGAATAATTCCGTACACACCAGTAGAAGCCAGCGCCAGGTAGTACAACAAACCCGCGTTGATATTGGCGACCGTGAAGCCAGGCCACAACGGCACAATTGCCCAGATGGCCAGTGCCGGAATGGCCGCCAGCAATGGCGCAAGCAGGAACAAGAACTTATTAGCACTGGAAGGAATAATGATTTCCTTCAACATCAATTTGATCACATCGGCAAACGGTTGTGCGTAACCGCGAAAAATGGGCAAGCCAAATGCCTTGATGCGATTAGGACCAATGCGTGCCTGCATGCTGCCAATGACACGACGTTCTGCCAGTGTCAAAAACGCCATGAAAATAATGATGCTAAGAAACATGACGACCGCTATCACGACGGTCCACACCACAAACTCCATCGAACCCGGTGTTGAACCGGGCAATGACTTGATGAATGCCAATGCATTATCAATCACGGAGCTCATGCGTGACTCCATGATGCAGATTGCGCTTCTTGTGTCAGTTGCAATGCAGTGGCGCGACGCACGACTGCATCGACTCCATACATAGGAATGTCACGTGCAGGACTATTGTGGCTGGCATGAATCGGCATCGTGTTGACGTAACTATTACTCGGCTGCTGCGAAGCCACCTGTGATCGCACTTCATCACGCACTTGTTCAGAACTGTCGTAATCAAAATTGGGCAAGTTGAGTAAATTGCCCAGCACTCGCAGCACTTTCCATGCAGGACGTGATTCACCTACTGGAGTCGCAACGCCTGCAACGCTTTGCCAACGACCTTCAACATTGACATGGGTACCCGACGTTTCAGCGAAGGTGCCGATAGGCAGAATGATGTGCGCATAATCTTTGGCGCTAGCGTAAGGTGAAAGTGCAATCACACATTCGGCACTTCGACATGCTGACAATGCAGTGACTTCGGCAAAGTCTTGCGATTCCAACGCACCCACGATCAAGTACGCTTTCAATTTTGCTGCCAGCATCTCTTTGACATTCATTCCAGCCGCATACAACAGCTGACCATCAATACTACGATGCGGTACTGCACCGGCAATATGAGCGCCAACAGAATTGCCACCGTCTGCCATATAACCCAATTGCACACCGGTCACTTGCGATAACACCGCCGCCAATGCACGCAATTCAGTAAATGCAGTATCGCGCTGCGCAATCGCTCCCAACAATATGGCGCGCCGCTCACCGTTCAGCAACTGCGTAGCGATGGCACGATGACTGTCACTGGGTTGCACATTGGCGATTAAACCACTGACCATTGCAGGCACCATTGTGTTGTTGGTCTGTGTCACCGCAACTAACACCGCAGCCAGATGCTGCCACATATTCAAGCCATTGCTTGAAAGATAAGTAGCGACTGGAAACAAATAGTCATACTTCACTGGATTGATAAATGAAACTTGCGCACCACGTTGAGCCGCTTTGCGAATGCGATGCGCGAGAATCGGAAACTCTTTACGCAAATTACTACCGATGATCAATGCACTGTTGAGTTGTTCGAGATCGGCAATGCTGCTTCCCAGCCATGGATAAATAGGATCGTGGTTCTGATCGCGAAAATCACTTCGACGTAAACGGTGATCAACGTTATTGCTGCCCAACTCGCGAGTAATACGCTGTGCCAGATAAGCTTCTTCCAATGTTGAAGTAGGCGCAACCAAGGTGCCCAACTGTTTGGCATCCGCTTTAACGATCGCACCTAACTTTTCTGCGGCACGATTCAATGCCGTTTGCCAATCTACTTCACGCCAGGTGTTACCTTCGCGAATCAAGGGTTTTTGCAAACGATCTTCACTGTAAATACCTTCGTAACTAAAGCGGTCACGATCCGAAATCCAGGTTTCATTAATTTCTTCATTGGCTCGTGGCACCACCCGCATGACGCGACCACGTAATACATGAGCAAACAAATTAGAGCCGACGCTATCGTGTGGAGATACCAGCGGTTGCTGTGTCATCTCCCAAGCACGCGCGCTATAACGATAAGGCTTACTGTTCAAAGCGCCGACAGGACATAGATCAATAATGTTGCCCGACAATTCGTGCTCAACACTTTTTTCAATAAAGGTGGTGATTTCCACGTGTTCACCGCGACCACAGGTACCCAGCTCTTGGAAGCCCTGAATTTCCGAAGTGAACCGCACGCAGCGAGTGCAATGAATGCAACGTGTCATGTCGGTTGAAACCAATGGTCCCAGACTTTTATCTTTTACGACACGCTTACGTTCTGCATAGCGCGCTGCGTCGCGACCAAAGCCTATGGCTAAATCTTGTAATTCGCATTCACCACCTTGATCGCAAATGGGACAATCAAGCGGATGATTAATCAACAAGAACTCCATCACCGCTTTTTGTGCGGCAATGGCCTTGGGTGACTTGGTAAATACTTTCATGCCTTCCGCAACCGGTGTGGCACAAGCAGGCACGGGCTTCGGTGCTTTCTCAACTTCCACCAGACACATGCGGCAATTGGCGGCAATGGGCAACTTCTCGTGATAACAGAAGCGTGGCACGTAATGGCCTGAGGCATCCGTTGCCTGAATCAACATCTGGCCTTTGCGCGCCTGCACTGGCTCGCCATTAACCTCGATATTGACCAAATCTGGAATGGTGGCTTCGCTCATCTTGTTCAGTCTTGACCGTCTTCGCTGTTCACTTTAATGACAATCATGCTGCAGCAGGAGATTTTTCTTTCTCCACCATGCTGTGGCCGTGATCGATAAAATATTCAAATTCATGCCGATAATGTTTTATAAAACTTTGCACAGGCCATGCTGCTGCATCACCGAAAGCACAAATGGTATGCCCTTCGATCTTGCCCACGACTTCGAGCAACAAATCCAGATCTTTGCGTGTGCCAACTCCAGCAACAATACGCTTGAGTACGCGATTGACCCAGCCCGTGCCTTCGCGACATGGCGTGCACTGCCCACATGATTCTGCATAAAAGAATCGCGAGATACGTTCCAAAGTTTTAACCATACAAGTGTGATCGTCCATCACAATCATGGAACCTGTGCCCAACGATGACCCTACTTTACGCAAGCCGTCGTAATCCATGGTTGCATCTTGCAGTAACGCAGCCGGAACAACCGGTGTGGAAATTCCACCGGGAATCACGGCTTTGAGTTGACGTCCCTTCCACACACCACCAGCCACACCAAGCAGCTCATTGAAAGTAATGCCTAATGGCAACTCAACGTTCAACGGCTTTGCAACATGACCCGATACTGA
>JAICKZ010000028.1 GCA_025927665.1 Steroidobacteraceae bacterium
CCATTGACTTGTGCAAGGCCGGTGATACCCGGTAAGACTTTGTGTCTGACCATGTAACCTTTGATCAATTTTCGATACTGTTCATTATGAGCCACGGCATGAGGGCGTGGACCCACCAAGCTCATTCGTCCCTGCAATACGTTAATCAGTTGTGGCAACTCATCAATGGAAGATTTGCGCAAGAAAGCACCTACCTTGGTAATGCGACTGTCACTTCTGGAAGCTTGTATAACTTTGTCACCGTCTTCGGTGACACGCATAGAGCGAAACTTATACACAGCAATTTCCTGGCCATCCAGCCCATAACGACGTTGCTTGAAGATGATAGGTCCTCGCGATGAGAGTTTGACGGCAATCGCAGCGCCGAGCAGAATCGGTGATAGTACTGTTAATGCAAAACCGGAAGCGATGATATCCATCAAGCGCTTGGTAATGCCGCGATAACCATGAAACGGCGTTTCACACATGGCCACCACAGGAATGCCGTTGATCTCTGCAAAGCGTGCTTGAATCAAATCAAATACAAAAATATCGGGCACGTAGTAAATGGACGCAGTGGTATCGCGTAGATCATCCAGCAAATCTAATACCCGTTGAACATGGCGCATGGGTAATGCCACGAATATCACATCTATGTTATTTGCTTTGACAAACTCGCTAATGTCGGTGAGCTTACCTATCAGTTCACCGTTATCTTCCACACCAAGGCGTTTATGACCACGATCATCAAAAAATCCTTTAACCTGCACACGTAGAGCTGCATCTTTTCTTAGTGCGGTTGACAATGAGTGGCTGATTTCATTATAGCCTGCAAAGATGGCAGAACGGCTATTGGCGGCACCGATCAACAGACGCCGTGCCAAGTTCATGGTGACCAGTGTCACAATGATCAGCAACAAAGGTGTCATCATTGCCCATGTTAAAAACATCTTGAATGGATACAAAGGATGTTTGAGTATTAAGCAAGTGAATAGCAGGATGGCAATGATCAATAGCCACTGTACGAGTAAACGTGCTATTGCCAAGCCGGGTTGTAACGTGATTTGCGATTGAATATCACCGGGTGGGCGAATCAGCATCAGGCACAAAACCATGCTGACGTAAAACAGCATAGAGAATTGTGCAGTCAAATCCATGCCGCCGATATAGGCAAATAGAAAAAGCGACGTGACTGCTACCGTTGCTGATAACGTTGTTTGCACCAGTGCCAACAACGCAATCGATAAACTATTCTTGAATAAAATCGGTTGTGTCATTTGATGGCATGTCTGAAGATAAGACAGAGGATTCAGATTCTGGGAATGTATCTTGTATCAAGCGACGTAATGACTGTTTTAATAATTGCTGTTCGCTAGGCGTGAGATTGCGTGTAGCGTGATCTTCAGCAGCTTTGCCAGCGCCGACCAACTCTATCACGACGCGACGGCCAACATTGGTCAATGTTAGGCGCGTATGGGGTGCAAATTCACCGTGTAAACATACGAAGCCTTGTTCAGCTAATCGAGTAATGAGTGCTTCGGTGATGTCTTTGCCGGTGTACGCCAATAAACGATGGAGCTCGGCGATGCTGCGATCACTTGAGACACCTAATAAACTAAGCACAAACCAGCCATCTTCACTTAGATTAAAGCGTTCCAATTCACGACGTAGGTGTAAAAATAAATGGTGATGCGAACGTCCCAATAAGTAGATCAAAAAATCCTGACTAAAACTGCTGTCGGGCTCTTCGGTCAAATTGCCTGCGGGATGTTCAATACGCACTGCATGAGCATAACGACCCCCATGAAATACCAATGGGCTGTGGCTGGTGTAATCATATTCTTCAACATGTCCGACGAAGATCACATGATCGCCGCCTTCGTAACAAAATTCCGTGTGGCATTGGAAGCGTGCAGCGCAATCAGGAAGCAGTGGTGTATTGCCTCGACCACGAGATATTTGCAGATTGGCGAATTTGTTTTCGCCACGTTTCGCAAACAGATTTGATAATGCATCTTGTGCAGCAGTTAGGATGTGCACGGTGAAGTAGCCGGATTCCATGAAAGCCTGCAAACTCAAGGAATCTTTCGCCAAACTCCACAACACCAATGGTGGATCCAGCGAGACTGAATTAAAACTACTGGCAGTTACACCAATATCCTCGCCAGTTTTGCTATGCGTGGTCACAATGGTGACGCCGGTGGCAAATGAACCCAGTGCAGCGCGAAATTGTTTGGGATCAATGGTCATGCGCATTGGCTCATTAAAGTTTACACTTGCAGCGAGTCCAAAATTATAGATGTTTGCCCGAACATTGTCGCGTGTTATCCATGCTCAAACGAAGTATCCAATACATTGGCAAATCAAGCTTATTAAAATTCGCAATCACGGGTGTATTGAATACCGTGGTGGGGCTGGGAACGATTTACGCACTGAAGTGGTTCTGGCACGTAGCAGATACGCCTGCCAATGTGATCGGCTACATTGTGGGGATCATCTTTAGTCTGGTTGTGAATTCGCGCTGGACATTCCAGTCTCGCAGTTCGTTGCTGGCCATTGCACCACGTTACTTCGCGGTGATTCTGGTGGCTTATTTGATCAATCTTGTGTGCGTAAAAATATCGATCGATATGCTAAAGATTAACAGTTATCTTGCGCAGGCAAGCGGAGTGGTGCCATACAGTGTAATCACCTACATGGCTTCACGTTGGTGGGTTTTCCGTCAGCCAATTATGACTGAGTAAGCGCTGATCAGGCGAGAAGATGTTAATACATTGATGTGTTGCAAACATGATTGTGCGTTCAATCATACTGGCAAAGAGATATTTCTCAATCAACGTAGACTAATTACTTTGTTGAAAGGCCACTGAAAATTGGTTTCAGCCATGGCGCATCAAACGCGCTTTGTCTCGCTGCCAATCGCGATCTTTTTCAGTGTCGCGTTTGTCATGATCCTTCTTGCCTTTGGCAAGACCAATGCGTAATTTGACACGACCGTTCTTCCAATATAGTTCCAGCGGTACCAAGGTATATCCCTTGCGTTCAACCGCACCTATGAGTCTATTCAATTCAATACGATTCAATAACAATTTTCGAGTACGAATCGGATCGGGAATGACGTGGGTGGACGCGGTAGGCAGAGCAGAGATGTGTGCGCCAAATAAAAATGCTTCTGCATCTCTCATGAAAACGTAGGCTTCCTTTAATTGCGCACGGCCTGCGCGTAGGCTTTTGACTTCCCAACCCTGCAATGCCATGCCCGCTTCATACGTTTCTTCGATGAAGTAGTCATATCGAGCTTTGCGATTTTCGGCAATACTGGCGTTGGCTTTTTCAGGCTTTTTGTTCATTGCGATATTGTACAGTGTCGATCGTCAGATTCAGTAATCTGGGTATGTTACACATACCTCGCTCTTGCGCTCGCCACATTTGGCCATAAGTTTTACACTCCATTTCTGAAGTAATGACGATCCTATGTGAGATTTATGCGCGAAATAAAACGTAATGCGCTGGTTAATTTTTCGCCGACACAAATGTTTGCGTTGGTGGCAGATTTTGAACACTATCCGGAATTTTTACCCTGGGTGGTCGATGCCAAATTGTTATCGCATGAAGCTAATCAGACGATTGGGCAGCTCGTCATGTTGCGCGCCGGATTGCGAGAGACAATTACCACACGTAACACCTTGACTGAACCTACGCATTTAAAAATGCAGTTGATAGAAGGGCCTTTCAGTGTGCTGGAGGGTGATTGGCATTTTAGTTCCATTATGGATGATTCTGGCATGATTCAAGGAACACGAGTAGAGCTGCATATTCGTTTTGAATTCAAAAGTATTTTGCTCAATATGATGTTGGGAAAAGCATTTGAAGCCAGTTGCAGTTCGCTGGTGGAGTCCTTCGTGCACAGAGCTAGCGAATTGTATGGAACACAGCAAAGACCTGTGTAAGTATCAAGCAATGGCATGATGGGGTTTTCCGCAGTTGTATGGCTTTTGATAACAAAGCCGATTATTCTCGCCGCCGCAGTAATGCCAGCAGATCACAATGGTTTTATTGATTGGGGTGAGCGGAATACAGAGGATCAAGCTGGATAGTTACTGTGAGTGCTTTCACAACTATCACAATGGAGTCATCACATGACTATTTCTGTTTCATGCAAGTTACGACATATCGTTCCGCTGGCTTCGGCCATTGTTGGATTATTATCAACTAGCTCTTTGGTCCATGCAGCTGATGCACCAACCATTCAAACTGCGCCGATTGCACCTGGCGCGTTGGCAAACACCAAGTTTATATTTGGTGGATACATCAAGATGGATGCGATGTGGAGCGGTTATTCCGAAGGGCAAATCGCGAATGGCGCTTTGGGAAGTGACTTTTATGTTCCTGGCGCAACTCCAGTGGTGGCGCCCACCGCGCCTGAACTGAGCAACGGTGAAAACTTCCACGCGCATGCGAAACAGTCACGATTTCAATTCGGGACTGATACCGATGTGAATGGCGATAAAATTTCTTCTCGCTTTGAATTTGATTTGTATGGCAGTGCTTTGGGAAATGATCGCGCAACCAACACCTATGGATTGCAGTTGCGACATGCTTATTTTCAATACAAAGGATGGTTAGTGGGACAGACTTGGTCCAACTTCCAGGACGCGAATTCACTGCCTGAAACTGCGGACTATATTGGTCAGCTTGATGGCGTCGTGTTCGTACGCCAATCACAAGTGCGATACACCGTTGGCGGTTTTTCGATCTCGGCGGAAAATCCACAAACCACTGTTTCTAACGCAGCAACTGGAGCACAGATCACTACCAGCAATAATACTTATCCAGATATCACGGCTGCTTATAGTGCGAAGTTTTCAGCTGGCTATGTGAAGTTTGGTTTGTTGGCGCGACAACTTCGTTATGTTTCTCGTAGCACCACACCAGCCGCCGATATCAGTACATCAACCACGTCAGTTGCTGGAACCATTGCAGGTAAAATCAATATGGGCAAGGACGACATTCGTTTCACTATTGTCGGTGGTAGCGGAATTGGTCGTTACGTTGGTTTGAACTTTGATAACGACGCAGAATTGAACGGCACCAACAATGAGCTTCACGCTATTACCGGATGGGCGGCCTATGTTGCTTATCGTCACGTGTGGAATGCTACAGGCACTTGGAGATCCACAATTATGGGTTCGGAGTCCAGTTATAACAACGACCTTACGTTATTGAATAACGCCGCAACCAGTGTTGTTAATAAAGCAACGGCTTCTGGTGCTATCAATATTTTCTATTCACCAATACCCAAAGTGGATATCGGTGCGGAGTACCGTGTTGCACAACGTGAAGTGGAGTCTAATGCATACCGAACAGCAACTCATAATGAGACCACTACGGGTCAGATGAGACGCTTCCAGTTGACAGCGAAGTATTCGTTCTAACTATCTTGCCTTTGAGTTTTAAGACTCAAAGGCATTAGTTCGAATAGACATGCAAAAAAGAGCCCGGATTTTCCGGGCTCTTTTTGTTTATGGCTTTGAATTAGCTTTAATGCAGTGAATTCAGACAATCCAGCTTAGCCAACGCCGATACCAGGGAGCCTTGGTTTTTTCCAGTTCAATCTCAGGTTTTACAACACTGAGTGCGGTACGTTCCAATCGGCTAACATTACCATTTTCAAAATACACAACGAGTTGTTGCTTCTTGGGTTCGGGCATTCTGCTGGTCTTAACGTAGTAGACGTAGTCCCATCGATTGCTGCTGAATGGATCAGCCACCATGGGTGTACCCAGCACATAACGAACTTGTGCTTGAGTCATACCTACAGCGATTTGATCAATGTCTTTGGCATCCAGCAAATTACCCTGTTGAATAGGAGCGTGATAGACACAGGCACTGGTTAGCAGCGCAACGGTTGCCATCAAGGCTAAAGAGGCGCAATGCAACATACAATTGAGCCGGCGCGCGCCCAAAAAATTTGGTTCAAATTGATTCATAATCGTCGCAACTGGGTCGAAGCTGTAGTCGAAATTTGCAGGATGACAGATCGCGAAATAGTACGCGATAATGGCGCGATCATACCTAACCTGCCAAGCATCGAACAGGCACAATTGCAATAACCGCATTACTTATGCGTTACTTAATAATGACGGGAGACGCGCGTGCAAACCACTGATCTGCGTAAAGCTGGGCTAAAAATTACTTTGCCGCGCATGAAAATTCTGGAAATTCTCGGGTCAGCGGAGCCGCGTCACATGAGTGCCGAGGATATTTATCGCCATCTCCTGGATTCGCACGAAGATATTGGACTGGCAACTGTATATCGCGTACTCACGCAGTTTGAGTCAGCGGGCTTGGTTACCCGGCATCACTTTGAAGGTGCAACCGCCGTGTTTGAATTGAATGAAGGTGAACATCATGATCACATCGTCTGCATGGACTGCGGCAAGGTGGAAGAATTTATTGATGCCAACATAGAAAAACGGCAGCGCGATATTGCCGCTGCAAAGAACTTTGAATTAAGCGATCATTCCATGATTTTGTTTGGCCGATGTCGCAAACAAAATTGCTCCGGCAAACAAGCGCGGCATAAGTGAATAGAGATCTTATTGCAACTTGCAATTGTGACAATGGCTAATGTAATGAATAGTCTTCACGTAATGAGTTAATGCCTGCCAGATTTTATTTTATTACGCGGTGCTTGTTTGTCGATTTCAGTGGCTGCTTTCAACATCTCGGCTGCATGTGTACGTGCTGTATCGCTGATGGCTGCACCGCCCAGCATTCGAGCGATTTCCTCGATACGTGCAGATTCACTTAATGTTTCCAAAGAAGTGCGCGTATGTTTGCCGTCGGTCAGTTTCGCCACACGTACTTGAGCATGTGCTTGGCTTGCAACTTGTGGCAAATGAGTCACGCATAACACTTGTGCATTGCTACCCAAGGTACGCAATTGACGTCCCACCATTTCAGCAACACCGCCACCGACGCCGGCATCGACTTCATCGAACACTAATGTTGGGCAAGTCGATGTTGAATGCGTTAATGATTCCACTGCGTCAACTTGAATTGACAAACTGATGCGTGATAACTCACCGCCCGATGCTACTTTTGCCAAAGATTTAAGCGGCTGTCCAGGATTGGCACTGACCATAAACTCAATTTCATCGGCGCCTTGTTCACCACGTTGATCTGTTGGTAACACATTCAATTGTGCCTCGAAGCGACCGCCTGGCATGCCGAGAGTCTGCATCAATGTGGTTACGCGTTCTGACAATGCCTTTGCAGTTTTTGTGCGTGCTAGGGTGAGTTGTTTGCATGCCGTATCATAACTAGTCAGTGCGGTTGCAATTTGAGCATCGAGTTGTTCCAGCGTAAATTCCAAGGTTTCCAGTCGTTGCACTTCAGTGCGACAATTTTCCAATACGGATGACAGCGCTTCGATTTCAACATGATGCTTGCGTGCAACGCTTTCAAGCGCCGCCAGTCTTTGTTCTACCCATTCTTGACGCGCAGGATCGGCATCAAGTTCTGATTCGTAGTGTTGAATAGCATTCGCCGCTTCGCGAGTGGCAATCAATGCTTCATCCAGCAATTGCACCGTGGCATTGAGCCCTGCATCGACACTGCTTAAATTACGCGCGACATTCAAGGCACGTGATAATAATTGTTCTGCATTGGTATCGGCATCACGTACCCAATTAATAATTTCTCTTGAGCCACTGGCGAGCTTGCCGCTATGCGCATGGCGTTGTCGTTCACTGTTCAATTCGACAGTTTCATCGGGTTGCAATGCCAACGTGTCCAGTTCATTTAAGTGATAACGCAGTAGCGTCAAGCGCTCATTGCGATCCTGTGCACTGCGTTCGGCTTCAGCACGTTGTTGACGCAGCTCTTTAAGTATTCGCCAATGACTTGAAACAGTTTGATTCAATGCTTGATGATGACCGTGATTATCCAATAATTCACGCTGCGCGTTGCGTTTCATTAACGATTGATATTCCATCTGACCGTGAACATCGAGCAAGGCTTCGCCCAATACACGCAAGGATTGCAATGGCATGGATTGACCGTTGACCCAGGCGCGTGAACGACCATCATTTCCGAAGGCACGCCGCAACACACATTCACCTTCATGCTCAAGTGCTTGTTCGTTGAACCAGGTTTCGACGATGGATTTTTTTTCGATGGCAAAGGTCGCGGTGACTTCGGTTTTATCACAGCCATGGCGAATCACTTCTGCACCAACGCGTCCACCGGTTACAAATAGCAACGCGTCCACAAGGATGGATTTGCCGGCACCGGTTTCGCCAGTGAGTGCAGTCATGCCCGCACCCAATTCCAACTCGATACGATCAATAATCGCGAAATCTTTTATTTGTATGCTGTTTAACATTTTCTCAATCCAACTCGTCCTCGATTGGTTTATCCAACGCACCGCGTCCCCAATGCAACTTGGAACGCAGAATGCGATAGTAATCATGATCAGTGGGATGTAAAAAATTTACACGTAGATGCGACGGTTCAATGATCAATCGATCGCCCATATTCAAGTCACCCAACATATCGCCGTCACAAGTAACTTGTGCCTTGGTAGCACGATCTTGCACGCGACGAATTTCTACCGTGCTGCTGGACGAAATGACAATGGGTCGATCGGACAATGTGTGCGGACAAATGGGCGCGATCACCAAGGCATCCAAATGCGGATGAATGATGGGGCCACCACACGATAATGCATACGCAGTGGAGCCGGTGGCGGACGCGACGATGACACCATCACCACCGTGAGTGTTGACGTATTGTCCGTCAACCCAAGTTTCGTAATCCAGCAAACGCCCGGTTTCCCATTTTTGTAGCACGCAATCATTTACTGCCAAAGAACGTTGTACGGTGCCGTTGGCCATCAGCAAACGTACTTGCAACAATGAACGCGAGCCCTTTATATACTGTCCATCGAGGACTTCATCGATACGTTCAATAATATCCTTGGGGTTGATATCGGCGAGAAAGCCAAGTCGACCGCGATTGATGCCGACTAACGGCACGCTGGAGCCGGCAAATAAACGTGCCGCGCGCAGCATGGTGCCATCACCCCCAACGGTAATGACCAAATCACTGTGAGCGGCAAGCTGTTCAATGGGCTGACGCGCAATGCTTGCAGGCAATGTCAAATCAAATGATTCTTCCACCGCGACATTGACGTGGCGTGCCAGCAGATGCTGCGCAAGTTCGCTCAAGGTGGCGGCGACATGATTCTGTGCGGAGGAACCAATCAGTGCGATGTTTTTAAAGGCGGCGTCGGCCGACATGGTGGCGTCCGGAGGGTTTGTGACTGTGGAAGTCGGTATTGTTGCTGAATGATGCGCACATTACATGCGTTGCACTTGACAGTCACGCGCTGGCTCAATAGTTTCTGGGCATGAGTCCCGAATCCGATGACATCCCTAACGAACGTGCTCAGCAATTGCTGCGCATTTTGGTTGAGCAGTACATTCGCGATGGCCAGCCAGTTGGTTCCCGCACTCTGTCTCGCGAATTTGGCATGAACTTAAGTTCTGCGACGATTCGCAATGTCATGGCCGATCTGGAGGAAATGGGCTTTGTATCCTCGCCACACACGTCGGCAGGACGCATGCCCACCAACAAAGGATATCGTTTCTTTGTCGATACGTTATTAAAAATCCGCCCACTGGAAACTTCCGCGGTCCAGGTTATTCAGCAAGGATTGATCCCACAAACCGATGATCCCAAGGCGTTGGTTTCGGCTGCCTCACGTATGCTGTCGTCAATTACTCAATTGGCAGGTGTGGTGACCTTGCCACGTCAAACCCACACCGAATTGAGCCAGATGGAGTTTCTGTCGCTATCTGATAATCGCGTGCTCGCAGTATTAGTCACCAATGGGCGTGAAATTCAAAATCGCGTGGTGCAATTGGATCGTCAGTACAGTAGCGAGGAATTACGTCGTGCGGCCAATTACCTGAACGATCAGTTTGCAGGTCGCGATATCAACGAAGTACGTGCGCAGCTGTTGCAAGAGTTGCAACAGACTCGCGAACATCTTAATCAAGGCATGATTGACGCGGTGCGTTTGGCACAGCAAGTCGTCGCACCCGAAGCATCGGATGGCCGCATGGAATATGTCATCGCCGGTGAAACCAACTTGATGGGTTTTGCTGAACTTTCGAATGTGGAAAAACTTCGCCGCTTATTTGAAGCCTTTAATCAGCAACGCGATATCCTGCACTTATTGGATCAAAGTTTAGGCGCAGATGGTGTGCAGATTTTCATTGGTCAAGAATCGGGCTATACCATACTGGACGATTGCAGCATTGTGACCGCGCCCTACATGCTCGATAAGGAAGCCGTAGGAGTACTTGCGGTCATCGGCCCCACACGCATGGCTTATGAACGAGTTATTCCCATTGTTGATTTGACCGCGAGGTTACTGGGCGCGGCGTTGAATGGGAAAGGATGAGGATTGTCATCGTTGTCGTACGTCAATGGCAATTTTAAAAAGCAGTTTTTGTTATCGATCGCTACCGTTTCCCCAGCAATAAAATATGTTTTCCGTTCAGCCTTACCGGTAGTAGTGGCTGTACCAAGGCAATCAGCGCGTTTACATCTAACAGATAATTTCGGTTGATTCATTCAGTAATTGTTCGATTTGTTCAACAAGCACTTTGGTATTGCGTCTCAGGTCAACACCCGTACTCCATCATCAATATTGATGTAGTCGTATGGTAAGAAATAACGCTGACATCATCGCCATTTCCTGATTGGTGCAGATAAATACCTGTAATTCCACTTGATTCTACTGAAATCATCCTCATACTTGCCGCCTTTCCTAAATTTGACCGTTGTCTTAACTTGGCCTGGAATGTCGGATCAAGTCGAGAAGCTGGTTGTGTCTGGAGTTTCCGCATGAGCACCCCCGAAGATCAAGTAGCAGCAACTGATGCCGTGATTGATGAAGTTGTAAATAATTCCACAGAAACAGATCCATTGGCCGAACTGCAAGCAGCGTTGGCTGCTGCCGAAGCCCGCGCCAATGAGGCTCGTGATCAAGCTATGCGCGCCATGGCCGAGTTGGATAATGTTCGTAAACGTGCAGTGCGTGATGTTGAGAATGCCCACAAGTACGCGTTAGAAAAATTCGCTGGCGAGTTGATCGGCGTTAAAGATAGTCTGGAGATGAGTCTGGCTGTACAAAATGCGACTACTGATGATCTACGTGCTGGCAGTGATGCGACATTAAAGTTGTTGGCCAAAGCGTTTGAACGTGCTTCCGTACTCGAAGTGCAAGCTGAGAATCAACCCTTTAATCCTGAATTCCATGAAGCGATAGCAATGGTACCTGTGGCCGATAAGGCACCGAATACCGTTATCAATGTCATTCAAAAAGGTTACATACTAAACGGTCGTTTGGTGCGGCCAGCGCGAGTGGTGGTCGCAAAAGCCCCGGAATAATTAGGCCAGAATAATGAAGTAGTTCCACGTATGGACTTGAATACGCTTTGCACGACCTTATAAACATGACAACGGTTCTTATTACTAAATTTCAATTTAAGTTTGACTGAATTTTTGGAGTTTCAACATGGCTAAAGTAATTGGCATTGACTTGGGTACCACCAATTCCTGTGTCGCGATCATGGAAGGTGGTAAGCCGCGCGTGATTGAGAACAGCGAAGGTGATCGCACCACGCCCTCCATTGTGGCCTTCACTAAAGATGATGAAGTATTGGTAGGCCAATCTGCCAAACGCCAGGCGGTGACCAATCCACATAACACTTTGTTTGCGGTAAAGCGTCTGATCGGCCGTCGCTTCAAAGATGACGTCGTGCAAAAAGACATCAACATGGTGCCCTACAAGATCCTCGCTGCCGACAATGGCGATGCATGGGTCGAAGCTCAAAACAAAAAGATGGCGCCACCTGAAGTATCAGCACGTGTGCTGATGAAGATGAAAAAGACCGCTGAGGATTTTCTTGGCGAAACAGTGACTGATGCAGTGATCACCGTGCCTGCTTACTTCAATGACTCACAACGTCAAGCAACCAAAGATGCAGGCCGCATTGCCGGCTTGAACGTTAAGCGCATCATTAACGAACCTACTGCAGCAGCCTTGGCCTATGGCCTCGACAAGCAAGGCGGCGATCGCAAGATTGCCGTGTATGACTTAGGTGGTGGTACTTTCGATGTGTCCATCATTGAAGTTGCAGATGTCGATGGCGAACGCCAATTCGAGGTATTGGCCACCAACGGTGATACTTTCCTCGGTGGTGAAGACTTCGATATCCGCATCATTGGTTATCTTGCCGATGAATTCAAAAAGGAAAGCGGTGTCGATGTGCGCAAAGATCCATTGGCTGTGCAGCGTCTGAAAGAAGCGGCTGAAAAAGCCAAAATCGAATTGTCGTCCAGCCAACAAACTGAAATCAACTTGCCTTACATCACGGCCGATGCTTCGGGCCCCAAGCATCTGAGCATTAAGTTGACGCGTGCAAAACTTGAATCACTGGTTGAAGAATTGGTAACCAAGACCATTGAGCCTTGCCGCATTGCATTGAAAGACGCTGGATTATCAATCAACGATGTATCAGAAGTGATTCTGGTAGGTGGTCAAACCCGCATGCCGTTAGTGCAAAAAACGGTGAAGGATTTCTTCGGCAAGGAACCACGTAAAGATGTAAACCCTGATGAAGCGGTCGCCGTGGGTGCAGCGATTCAAGGTGGCGTGTTGTCCGGTGAAGTGAAAGATGTATTGTTGCTCGACGTCACGCCGTTGTCGCTGGGCATTGAAACTCTTGGCAGCATCATGACCAAGTTGATTGAAAAAAATACGACCATTCCCACTAAGGCAACGCAAACCTTCTCAACTGCCGATGACAATCAGAATGCTGTGACCATTCATGTGTTGCAAGGTGAGCGTCAACGTGCCGGTGATAATAAATCACTCGGTCAGTTCAATCTTGAAGGCATTCCACCGGCACCACGCGGTATGCCACAGATTGAAGTAGGTTTTGATATTGATGCCAACGGCATTCTGCATGTATCCGCGAAAGACAAAGCGTCAGGCAAGGAACAGAAGATCACCATTAAAGCTTCTTCAGGTCTGTCGGAAGATGAAATCAAGCGCATGGTGAAAGATGCGGAAGCGCATGCGGAAGAAGATCGCAAGTTCAAAGAGGTAGTCGACTCGCGCAACAAGGCAGATGCCTTGATTCATAGCACTGACAAGGCACTCAAAGATTTGGGTGACAAAGTCGCTGCAGAAGATCGCGCCAAGATTGAGTCCGCGCTCTCCGATCTCAAATCGTCTTTGAGTAGTGATGACAAGGATATTATCGATAAGAAGGCACAAGCATTGTCCGAAGCTGCCGCCAAGATTGCGCAGCAAGCCTATGCACAACAAGCTGCGGCTGAAGGTGCAGCCGCCGGTGGTGCAGAGCAGGGCAAGCCGAGTGGCAATGCAGGCAAAGATGATGTGCTAGATGCAGAGTTTGAAGAGGTTAAAGACAAGAAATGATTTTTTATTCTTTCGCTTGTTACTGCTAGGTAATAATTTGGTATTACGAATACACGGTGTAATGTGTCATTCCCGCGAAAGCAGGAATCTAGTTAAGAATATTTTTACTGGATACTCGACTGCGCGGGTATGACAACTAGCTAATAAAGGGACTAGTAAAGGGCATTGCAGGAGCGACGTTGAATAACATGATCATCTGCTGTTAGTTGTTACAAGAATGGCTTTTTAGGTAAGCCACCACCGTTAAAAGCAGTGGTGGTTTGTTTATGTCTGAGAAGTGAAAACGAATTTAAGTTGAAGCGAACCTATGTCGAAGCGCGATTATTACGAAGTATTGGGTGTTGAGCGTTCAGCGAGTGAAACTGAAATTAAGAAAGCGTATCGACGTCTGGCGCAGAAACATCATCCAGATCGCAATCCGGACAACAAAGCTTCGGAAGATAGTTTCAAGGAAGCGAAAGAAGCTTATGAAGTTTTAACCGATTCGCACAAACGTGCTGCCTACGATCAGTATGGTCATGCCGGCGTTGATCCTAATCGTGGTGGTCAGGGTTTTAGTTCTAGCGATGCCTTCGGCGATATTTTTGGTGAAGTGTTCGGTGATATCTTTGGTGGTCGTCGTGGCGGTGGCGGTCGTCAAGTTTATCGTGGCGCTGATTTGCGTTACGATCTTGAGCTGACGCTTGAGCAAGCTGTGTTTGGTGATTCACTGAATATTGATTTCACAACACTAAGTGAATGCGATGTATGTCATGGAAGCGGTGGTGCACCGGGCGCCAAGGTAAACACTTGCGAGACTTGTCATGGCAATGGTCAAGTTAGAATTCAACAAGGCTTTTTTGCCGTTCAGCAAACCTGTCCAAAATGCAAAGGACGTGGACAAACAATCAGTGCACCTTGTGATCATTGTTTGGGACAGGGGCGGATACGCAAGAAGAAAACCTTGGCAGTGAAGGTGCCTGCAGGTGTAGACACGGGTGATCGTATTCGTTTGCAAGGCGAAGGCGAAGCAGGACGTAATGGCGGTCCAGCAGGTGATTTGTATGTGGAAGTGCATGTCAAAGAACATGCGCTGTTTGAGCGTGATGGTGCCAATCTTTCTTGTGAAGTGCCGGTGAGTTTCGTAACCGCTGCATTGGGTGGCAGCATTGAAGTGCCGACGTTGCATGGCAATGTGGTTTTAAAAGTACCAACCGAAACTCAATCTGGTCGAGTTTTCAGGCTCAAAGAAAAAGGCGTGCGTCCGGTGCGTGGTGGTGCGATTGGCGATTTATTCTGTCGGGTGATGGTTGAAACACCTGTAAATCTCAATGAAGAGCAAAAAGAACTGTTGCAAAGATTTGAACAATCCATGCTTAAAGGCGGCGCCAAACACAGTCCCCGTGAATCGTCATGGTTGGATGGCGTCAAGAAGTTTTTCAGCAAGTAGTTTTTAAGCTAAGCTCAGCTCATGTCAAACACAATTCCGCTGGCAGTGCTGGGTGTTTCTGGCCGCATGGGCAAAGCGCTGTTACAGTCGTTGAAAGACTTCCCTGATTTGCAACTCCGTGGTGCGTTAGCTTCAGCAAACAGTCCATGGTTAGGTAAGGATAGTGCTGCGTTGGGAATCGTCAGCGATGTAGTGATTACCTCTGATGTGATACAAGCAGTGAAGTCAGCACAAGTAGTGATTGATTTCACCTTGCCGGAAGTCACGCTTGCCAATGTTCAAGCTTGTGTTGCACGTAAGGCAGCCATGGTGATTGGTACGACTGGACATACGACTGAACAGCGCGTCGCCATCGAACATGCATCAAAACAAATTGCGATTGTGATGGCACCCAACATGAGTGTCGGTGTGAATCTGTTATTCAAACTTGCAGAAATCGCCGCGACGGCTTTGAATGACGACTACGATATTGAAATTTACGAAGCGCATCATCGCAATAAAAAAGATGCACCTTCGGGTACAGCACTGGGAATCGGCGAAGTGGTTGCGAAAGCGCGCGGTGTATCGTTAAAGGAGCATGCTGATTTCACACGTTATGGCGAAACGGGTGCACGGCAACGTGGTCATATTGGATTTTCGGTTGCACGTGGCGGCGACATTGTGGGTGATCACACTTTGTTGTTTGCTGGTCCTGGTGAACGCATTGAAATCAGTCATCGTGCACATGACCGCTCAGGTTTTGCACGCGGCGCGTTGGTTGCGGCTCGATGGTTACAAGATCGCGACGCGGGTATGTATTCCATGCAGGATGTGTTGGGACTATAAATTTCGTTCGAGTTTCAACGTCCCATTAACGTAAATGGGTCGAAATAAAATTCCAATTTCCATAGACCAAGTCAGTAAGCTCGCGTACACTCCTTCCCCTTAGCACGCGGGTGATTTTATTACTTGACGGGGTAGGTAGAACCTACACCGCCTTCCGCATGCCTGTCTGCCTGCTAAAACAGTTTTTAACACGAGGGGCTGCATTCTAATGAGCTCTGCATCTGCGGTTCTGGTGCTCGAAGACGGTACGGTGTTTCATGGTCGTTCTGTTGGCGCCAAAGGAAACACCACCGGCGAGGTTGTATTTAATACGGCCATGACGGGCTATCAAGAGATATTGACCGATCCGTCATACTGTCGCCAACTGGTTACCTTGACTTATCCTCATATCGGTAACACCGGCACAAACCCTGAAGACATGGAATCGCATTCAGTGTATGCGGCCGGATTGATCATTCGCGATTTGCCACTATTGCATTCCAGTTGGCGTGCCACCGAATCATTGGAAACATTTCTTCAACGTGGCAAGGTTGTTGCGATTGCCGACATTGATACAC
>JAICKZ010000341.1 GCA_025927665.1 Steroidobacteraceae bacterium
ATAGATGCTGTCGATCTTGGTACGGAATGCTGCTTCTTCACGAGCGGGTTCACGCAAGATAGTATTGACCATCTTCAACGACGTTTCTGCATCAGTCAGAAAGGTGGTCAAGCTGTTTGGATCAACATGCAGAATACGCATCAACATATCGAGTTGTGCTTGAGCTTTTTCTTGTGACTCTTGCAGTTCGCGAGCCAACATCACGCGCTTGGTAACATCATTTACAGTTACCAGCAGGTGAGATAGTTGACCATCGGACTTCACGCGGTTGAAATCGAACTCTAAAAAGTGTGTATCAAAGCCACCTGATGGATTATCGAAGTGAACTTCCACTTCATTCAAAGGGTTAATGGTCTTGACCAGCTTTTCATTAACACGCTCGCCCCATAACAACTCCACGTATTCCTGTGCGGTGCGCAGTGTTTTCTCTGGCACGATGTCACGCAGCAAATCATCGAATGCCAGATTATCCAGATCGTCACGACGGAAGATGGATGCCAACGCCAAAGAACGTTCTGTACCGATGCGCGCACTACGGTCCAATAGAAATAGACCTTCATTCACCGTACGCAAAATGTTCTGCGTTTCTTTACGCGCATTGGCAGCGATTTGTTCTTCACGACGCAACGTGCCGCCGAAGTATGAAAGGATGGCGACCAACATTCCCAGTGCCAATACGATTGCAGCCACCTGCGCTACCTTCAACATGGTGCTACGTGACTTGCTATAAGTTTCCAGTTGCTCGTTGACGGTTTTAAACGCACCAGTCAGTTCACGTTCCGCTGATCCTTCTAATGGCGCCAATTCTGCAAGTGCCTCGCTTAAACGCGTACCGCGGTCATTCAACATGACTTCGCCATTAGCACCCGTTTCATAAGGATTGCCAGCAAGTCGACGCACCGTATCAAGTTTGGCCTTGTAACTGGTCCAGCGGCGCAATGCACTTTGCAAGGTGCTCGCTGCGGGTTCGTCACGTATGGTTGAGAAGTAATAAGTATGATTCAAATCGTCTACTACCATGCCTTCATTGGCAAGATTGGTAATGGTTTGGTCCAACGCAGTGACCGTTGCACCAAGCTCAGTAAACGCATCGGAAATCGGTTCGTGCATTTTCAGTCGAGCTTCCAGCTCGTGACTGTTTGCAATAATTACGGAAGGCCTGGTTTGTTGCTGTGCGACGTATTTAATACCAGATAAGTCACTACTAAAGCGATTTGACATGGAGACGTTAAATGCCAGAAGCATGCTGATCAACAGCATGAAAACCGAAAGTCCTATAGCAATATTCTTGAATCGCCCAAGATCGAACAATTTCATGTAAACCCCCGAATGCAAACTGCATTCTGCATGTACATTTGCCTGCCTAAAGTAAGACCGCGCACCGGCAGGGACGTGGAGGATATCTTAATAATCGTGGCTTTACAGAAGGCGAACCAGTTCGCCATTTACGTTGTTGGTATCATGAGCCAGTTCAAACTTTTGGCGTGCACTTTAGGAATCGATCCCAATAGTAATTCCGCAGCCGTCAGACCACAACTAATAGTGGCTACGCTTGCTATCACACACAATTAAACCTGAATCGATAAATGCCTTCTTTTTGCCATCACTCTTTAATTATCAAACGACAATTGTTTTACCTGCATTTGCCGCGATCTTACTTGTAATTATCATCGACAACTGACCAAAAAATAGCGGATGATGGTCACAGTTTCGCTTCGTTGTTCGGGGTTCACATGACAGCTTCGAGTGGTGATGTTGAATTCAAATCCTATGTGTCGATTCAGTTCCGATCCAAATTGGAAGAATTGATGTATTTCAATGTCGGCCAGATTCGCGTTCTGGAAAGTCTGATTGAAGCTGTGGAACGCTTCGGTACACCTGAAATTGAAGTTATTGGTGATCAATTACGCGTTGTCCTGCGTAAGTTACCTGAGGCACAAACTCTTTTTGCTGTAACCGACACCGGTCGTCCCTTAGGCTTGATCACTTACATGCGACCTGATCACGAACATTTGATGATATTACACGTCAGCATTAGTAGTGAGTTCGCCAGCGGTGGTGCACTGTGTAGCAACCAGTTGTTGTTGCGGATGTTGCGAGAGATTCGCCGCTGTGGTCAACGGTTGAAAGGTATTAAACGTGTGGAATTGTATTATCAGTCAGAGCGACAACGCCAACGTCGCACTCAACCTACGATAACAATGCTTAAAGCCAGCCACGACGTTTGAAATAAAAATAGATTCCGACGATGGATCCCAACATCAATAACAAGGCAAAGGGATAACCGAACTCCCATGATAGTTCCGGCATGATATGAAAGTTCATGCCATAGACACTGG
>JAICKZ010000293.1 GCA_025927665.1 Steroidobacteraceae bacterium
AGATCTTGTCCCTGACCTTACCAATTTTTATGCACAATATGCGTCGGTGAAACCTTGGCTGCAAACGCGCACGCCTGCACCACCCGACTCCGAAAGATTGCAATCCAAAGCCGATCAGGAAAAAATTGATCGTCCTTCTGCCTGTATTCTCTGCGCATGTTGCTCCACGTCATGCCCGAGTTATTGGTGGAACAGTGATCGGTTTCTGGGGCCGGCAGCATTGCTTGCGGCATATCGATGGATTATCGATACTCGTGATGAAGCGACGGGCGAGCGATTGGATGAACTTGAAGATCCATTCCGTCTGTATCGGTGTCATACTATTATGAATTGCACTGAATCTTGCCCTAAAGATTTAAATCCGGCACGAGCAATTGCCGAAATTAAACGCAAGATTGTAGAACGACAACATTAACGATTGATACAAAACTCAATTATGGGATCGATGACCAAAGCACAACAGCAAGAGGCATACTTGGCACAACTGCGCTGGCGCTGCCGTCGTGGTTTGCGTGAGCTCGACGTGTTGTTGATGAATTATTTTGATCATCACTTTGCCAAATCAGAGCCATCGCGACAGCAAGCATTTGTGGCACTCCTGGAATTACAGGATCCTGTCATCCTTTCTTATCTGACGGGAACATCGCAGCCGCAGGATCGCGCCATTGCCGATATTATCCAGCAACTCGCCAGTTGTCGTCTTTGACACGAAAGGGTCTTGGCAACGGACTGTCATGCTGTGTACGCAGTACGCAATCTGCTGTGGCATTCCTTTTCTCATCCCTTATTTGCCGATGACGGGAAGACTGTTACTGGCCGGCAGCTCTTCAGCGTTAGTCACGATGGGCTATTACTTTGCTGGCTGGTGGGGATCACGACGTGTTATCAGGGTCATGTGGCAGCAGTCAGGTTTGTGGATATTGCAACGTGCCGAAGATGCGGAGTCTTTGCAGCGACCTTGGGAATTACTCGGGCGATCCTGGATTACTCCTTCATTGATGGTACTGCGCTGGCGAAGTGATAAATCGACGGCACTGCTGCTTGTTCTGCGTAGCGAGATGCCAGCAACAACTTGGCGGCAATTGCAGCTGCGTATTAAACTGGAAGGTACGGGTTTGACGACTTCATCACTTACAGAAGTGTGAAATACCTGTGAATTCCTAATGACATGTGTTCAATAATGCGAACTCACCACAGATTTTTTGTTACTTTTACGTATCAGATCATCCTAACCAGAACTTTGTCAAAACAGTAATGTCTATCTTCAGGCTCATTGAAATTCATCGCTCCACTACGGTCAATCGACCGGCGGGTGCGCAATGAGTACTGAAGATAGTGACACCAGACTGGTAGAACTGGTGCAACGAGGCGATCGGACCGCTTTCAATGTTCTTGTACTGAAGTATCAGCACAAAGTAATGAAGCTGGTAATGCGTTATGTACGCAACCAGGCTGAAGCAGAGGATATTACTCAAGAAGCGTTTATCAAGGCATATCGGGCGCTACCTTCATTTCGAGGCGAAAGTGCGTTTTATACATGGTTGTATCGAATAGCGATCAACACTGCCAAGAATTCACTAACGTCCAATCGCAAGCGCCTTGTTGATTACGATTTGGATCTGCAGGATCCTGATGATTATGCAGGTCAAGTGTTACTTAAGCATAGTGACACGCCCGAAAGGTTATTGTTAACGGATGAAATTCGTCAGACGGTGCAGGCGGCAATGGACTCATTGCCGAATGATTTACGTGAGGCGATAACATTGCGTGAATTGGACGGGTTGTCATATGAAGAGATTGCTGAAGTGATGGAATGTCCGGTGGGTACGGTACGATCACGTATTTTCCGTGCTCGCGAAGCCATCGACAATAAGTTGCGTCCGTTGTTGGACCAATAAGTTTGTTGCATGAATAGCTATTTAAAGATAGCAGTTAAAGATGCTGAAGAAAGTTGAATTGATATTTTGTTTTGAAAGTGCAGTTGAAGCTGGAAGAGTTTTGTTGAGAGCATATCCATGACCGAACCGAACGAAACCGTGCAATCGCAACTATCGGCTTTTATCGATAGCGAATTGCCGCAAGATGAAACTGAGTTGCTGGCGCGACGCTTGTCGCGTGATGTCGAATTGCAACAGTCACTGAGTAGATATCTGTTGATTGGTGAAGCTTTGCGTGCGCCTGCGCAAGGTCGCATGTCAAATGTATCACGTGATTTTTCAACGCGTATTGCCGCCGCAATCGAGCAAGACGCCGTTCCTGAAATTACCACTGCGATCACCGCCAAAGTCTCGCGTCCCTGGCTCAAGCCTGCAGTCGGTATGACTCTGGCAGCCAGCGTTGCTACCGTCGCCATTATGTCGATAAGTACATTGCAGTCGGTCAATCATCTCGTCCCAGTCGCACAAATGGCTGCGAATCCCATTGTGAACAGCACACAACTTTCCAGCACTTCTGCAAATAGTTACGTTGTACCGGTTGCAACCACTGCGCCCAGCGCGCCAATTTCTGCAGCGCGTCTTACTAACTATGTTGTGGCACATAGTGAATTTACCTCACCATTGGGACGCCGTAACATGATGACTGGCTTTGTCACCAATGATCAACAAGTAACAGATGCTGATGAAACCGTCGAAGAGACGGACAAGACGCAATGACGTTTTCGATGATATTCAGAACTCTGATCGGCGTATCTAGTTTATTGCTGGGAACGCTGGCACATGCAGATAGTGATGCGCGTGGTTGGCTGGAGCGCATGTCGAAGTCATTGACTGAACGCAATTATGATGGACGCTTTATCCATTCTAGCGATACACAATCAGAAACGCTGCGTATCGTGCATCGTAACGTTAATGGCAAAATCACTGAGCGGCTGGTATCACTGGATGGCAGTGGGCGCGAATATATTCGCACTAACGTTAACACTACCTGTTACATGCCCGACACCCACACAGTGCTGGTTGAGGATCGTTCCGATAACGACGGCTTGTTGACACTTATTCCGGAATACCGTGCTGGCTTAGAAGATTTCTATGATATTTCAACTGGCCCGGAGACCATGATTCTTGGTCGCCGCGCAATACTATTAACGGTGCAACCGCGGGATGAATTTCGATATGGCTATCGTTTGTGGTTGGATATGGAAACCGCTATGCCACTGAAATCGCAATTATTCAATCATCATGGCAGGATTGTTGAGCAAGTGGCGTTTGCAGAATTGGCAATGAAGGAGACGATCGCCGATGTCGATCTGCAAAGCAGTCTCAACACCGCAGGTTATACAATGATGCGTCAAGAAGTACGACGCCATTTCATTTCACCAAATTCAATCGGTTGGCGCGTCAACAATTTACCCCCCGGATTCAAATTAAAGGTGACGCGGTTGCAATCCATGGCCGGCTCCAGAAATCCAGTGCGTCATATGGTGTACTCAGATGGGTTGGCGACAGTGTCAGTATTTATTGAGCCTGCAAATAGCAAAGAAGATCAAGGATCGGGGTTACAGCGTGTCGGATCAGTGTTTGCATTTCACAGTGACAACTCCGGTTTTCAAGTAACTGCGGTCGGCGAGGTTCCGCCTCTTACCGTCAAATCCATCGTTGGATCACTCACTCGTTTATCAGGACAGTCCAATATATCTGCTTCGGCGAGCGCTGCCGTTAAGTGATCAATCAATCGCAGTTGCTTAACAATGAATGTCATGCACCAATGGCGAGTGTTGTCGCGTTCAGAATGTAGTCTGTGCGAAACTATGTTGACAGAGTTGGCCGATCTCCT
>JAICKZ010000150.1 GCA_025927665.1 Steroidobacteraceae bacterium
ACGCGTTGAATAATAATCTGGATAGTCGGTACTCAAGCCCTTAAAGCGTCGATGTATCCAAAGATATTGTTCCGGAACATGACGAACCTGTGCTTCGATGACATGATAATAACGAACGGTGTCGGCAATGGAATCATCGCTGGGGAAGTGATCAAACGCGGGATGAATCACCATTCGATAGCCCTTACCCTCTGGCAGTCGTTCTGGCATGTACGGTAATACCGTTGCTTCCGTCATTTTTGCAAGACGCGATGTAGCAACATTGCTGGCGCAAGATACGTTAAAAAATGGAACCATCTGTGTGCCCTTGTTACGATAACTTTGGTCAGGCGCATACCAAACGGCTTCGTTGGCTTTAAGTGCGGTTATAAGTGTGCGTACGTCGTCGCGACGAATGGCACGTCGCAAACGGCGTGCGCGATTGCGCGACAAAAAAAACTCCATCACCAAATTGCGTGTCGGCCGATACATGATATTGAATGGCATACGAACCGCTAGCGCCCAGCCAGACATTTCAATGGTGGTGAAATGCGCGCATAACAAAATGGCTCCTTTACCTTTGGCGAGTGCAGATTGCAAATGCTCCATCCCTTCAATACTTGTAAGTTGGAGACAACGTTTGGGCGAGCCCCACCAAGATAATGCTGTCTCGAACAATCCCATCCCTAAGCTTGCAAAGTGGTTTTTCAGTATTTTTTTACGTTGTTCAATGGACAATTCCGGCATGCACAATTCAATGTTACGCGCAGCAATATGCACGTAACGTAGTGGCAAGAGCCGCATCATAAATCCAAGTCCTCGACCCATGGTCATTAACACACGATAGGGTAATGGTACGCATAAGCGCAGCAACGCAAGACCCAGCCAGGTTGGCCAGTAACGTGGGGCAAGCAATGGAAGATAAGTGGAACGTTGCAATGTAGGTCGATGATCAATTTACGTATGGCAAGCTTACGACGTCACCTTGCACAAGCCAAGCAAGGAGTTTGCATACCGCGGATTCGAATATATGTCGAAATGCAATGAGCGAGGTTAGTTTACGGCAACGGAAAATATGACTGCGTGTAATCAGAAGTTTTATTTGTTGATAATAAAGATTCCAAGCAACGTATGGACGTAAAATAAACAGCGCAGTAGTTTTGAGATAGGTTCAAGTCACCCATGCTGATACGTGCTTTGTACTTCGTGCTAATTCACCTTGCGGCACCGGTCGTGTGGATGCTCACTGCGTTGCGCGGAATCAGTGATCGCAGCTATTGGGATCGACTTCCCGAACGCCTTGGTTACACGCGACTACAATTTGCTCGTCACCCGATCTGGGTTCATGCCGCATCCGTCGGTGAAGTACAGGCTGCCACGCCATTGATTCGCTACTTACTTGCCAAGCACGACGATCGACCTTTACTGATCACCACCGTTACGCCGACTGGTGCCGCGAGAGTTCATTCATTATTTGGAGCGGGTAGTAATATTGACCGTGCGTTGCAAGTACAGCATGCTTTTTTGCCCTATGACACGCCACTTGCTGTACGGCGATTTTTGAATTGCATAAAACCGCATTGCTTGATCATCATGGAAACAGAATTATGGCCAACACTGTTACGCACTTGCATACACGATAAAGTACCGGTGGTATTGGCAAGCGCTCGTATTTCGTCGCGCACCGCAAAGCGGTATGCATCATTAAAGCCCTTATTTTCAGGCAGTTTGGCACATGTAAAGGTCGGTGCACAGACAATGACAGACGCTGAGCATTTGCATACTTTGGGCGTATCTTCCGCCAATATGGAGGTCACTGGTAATTTGAAATTTGATATTGAAATTGCATCCGAGGTATCGCAGGCGGGACGTGAATTTCGAGACCGCTATCTCCACAATCGTCCTGTATGGATCGCGGGCAGTACTCATGAAGGCGAAGAACAACAGGTATTAATTGCGCATCAACAAGTACTGAAATCTTTTCCTGATGCACTATTGTTGATTGCGCCACGCCATCCACAACGTTTTCAAACCGTCATTGCGTTACTGCGCGCCAACGATATTTCCTTCGTGACTCGCAGCAGCAGTGCTTCATTATCATCAGGAAATACGGTGATGTTGATCGATACACTTGGCGAGCTCACGCAATTTTATGCGGCCAGCGATATTGCCTTTGTTGGCGGTAGTTTAGTACCAGTGGGCGGCCATAACTTGCTGGAGCCCGCTGCACTATCACTGCCGGTATTGACCGGTCCATATACATTTAACGCACCGGATATTGCGCAACGTTTGTCTGACGGCTCGGCACTACGTTATATTTATTCAGCGGACGAATTGGGCACAGTGATTATTGAATTGTTCAGCGATCATTTGCAATGCAGTAAGCAAGGTGCCGCTGCATTGAGCGTGGTACAGGAAAGTAAGGGTGCACTAGCGAAGTTAACCGCGCTGATTGAAAATCACTGCAAACTTCATTGATGTGGAATGCTGACTTCTAAGAAGCGCGCTGATTAGGCCAAGCGTAACTTTGAACGATAGGCGTGATCAGCGCATCACGCCTGTCTAATTTCTTTCGTTACTTTACCAACCAGCTATTAATGAGTTCCAAATCGCCGCGAGATAGAGTTCCATTGACTTGCTTTAGTACAATTAATTGGCTGATATAGTCGTAACGACTTTGTTCATACTGTACTTCGGCGCTTAACAACGCTTTGCGTGAATTCAACACATCAATGGTCGTACGCGTACCCACATCGAAACCTGCTTCGGTTGCTTGCAGTGCCAATTGCGCTGATTCCAACGCTTGCTTGTTAGCCTGCACAAGCGCAATGGCACTTTGCATTCCAAGATATGCATCTCGTGCGCCGCTGTCAGTTTGACGTGTTACCAACTCCACATTTTCCCGCGCTGCACGCTGCAAATATACATCCTGACGTATTTGCGAGCTAACCATGCCACCCGAAAAAATCGGCACAGAAATGCCTACAGATATAATGGTACCTGCCCAGCTATTTAAGCCTTTCTGAGTGTCGAAGTCGCTGAAGATCTTCCTGTTGTCATAGTTGGCGCCCAAGGTCAGTGATGGATAACGATAGGTCTTAACCGTGCCCAGATCATAAGTGGCAGCATCCAGTGCGACGCGCGCAGCGGCCAAATTAAGATTGCCGTCCAATGACTGCTTTACCCATTCTTCTTCACTTTGAGGATCTGGGACAATCAATGGCATGTCGTCAATGGGTGCTGCCAGATTGTCGACTATGCTGCCAGCGATAATGCGCAGTTGTTCCTGGGCACTGGCCAGCGCACGTTTGGAAGAAATAACGATGGCACTGGCGGAGTCACGTGCAGCACGGGCTTCTTGTACATCAGTATTGGCGCTTAAACCCACTTCAAAACGTTTTTCTTGTTGTTCCAGTTGTTTATTAAATGCAGCAAGACTGCCTTGTGCAGAATTGAGTACATCTTGAGCGCTGAGTACACCGAAGTAGGCTTTGGCTACGCGCACCGCAAGGTCTTGTTCAGCTGCATGATAGGTAAGATCAGCCTGTGCCAGCACGTAGTCGGTACGTTTCAAATTACGCAACATTAACGGCAGATTGATGCTCTCGACTGCAGAGATTCCGTACGATCCACCGCGCGCGGTGGATGGCTCCGCACGATCAGTGCCGGTAAGGTTGGCAGCGGGTATACCTGGCGTGGGACATTGGAATGAATTGGCGCCGCACGCCACCGATGACCAATTAGCATTGGCCGAAATATTGGGTAACAGCTGTGCCCATGCCTGTGGCCGCGCTTCGCGAGTAGCAAGACGAGTCGCATCAGCCTGGCGAATGGCCGGGTCGTTTTGCGCGGCACGATCATATATTTCCAGCAGGTTGGTAGCGTGTGCCTGAGCAGCGATTACGGTGAGCAACAACGAGGCAATCATGGATGAGGATTTAGATATTCTACGAATGTGCAGCATTGCGATACTTCAGTAAGTGGGGATAGTGGAATCAACTTCATGTGACCAGGCCAAAATGCCGCCGCTGAGATTGAGTGCGTGAAAGCCGTTTAGTTGCAATAATTTTGCGATTTCCAAACTACGCCTTCCCGATCGACACAGTACAACGACATCATGGTCGCGATCCAATTCATTCAAACGAGACTGCACCGCAGCCATAGGAATATGCACCACTCCTGGCACACTGGCAATCGCCAGCTCCCAGTCTTCACGAACGTCCAGCAAGGTCATGACCTCGCCTTGTTGGCGACGCTGTAGAAAGTCCGCTGCTGAAATTTCAAAAATGGTTGCATTATTCATGAGTTATTACTTAGAACACAAAAGCAGAGGGTTTTGTTGCAGAAGGTAAAGGTTGCACATCGGTTTCGAATAAAACTTCACGTTGCCATTGATTGCTGCCGACGCGTCTTACTCGAATAACTTGCATTGCTGGTGAAGTGCCGGTAATCATCACCAGACGACCGCCTGATTCAAGCATGCGTTCATACGCTGCATCGTACACGGGCAATGAAGCCGTAATCACTATGGCGTCGTAGGTATTGCCGATATTTAACAACTGTGCATCGCCTACCTCAATGGATACGTTGTTGATGATCGCTTTAAGCAGGTTCTCGCGTGCTTGCTCAGCAATAGCAGCAATCGGTTCAATACAACGCACGTGCTTCGCCAGTTTGGCGATGCAGGCGGCCAAATAACCACTACCCACTTCAACCATCAACACTTCATCAGAAGATTTCAGCTCCAATGCCTGCAATAACCGACCTTCAAGTTGCGGCGTCAAAGTTTCCTGGCCATGGCCGAGGGGAATGTTGGTATCGGCAAATGCCAGATCACGATAAGGCTCTGGAATAAATTGTTCGCGAGGCACCGCTGCCATCACTTTCAACACTTGGTCGTCCAGTACGCCCCAGCAGCGAATTTGCTGGTTGATCATTTGCTGGCGTGGTTCTGAATTCACCATAGGGTTTGCAATCTCTTTCGGCTACAAGGTTGATAAAGAATCTAGAAGCAGTGTTCTAGAGATCAAAGAGTGCTAAGCGTACGAAGTTTATGATATCCGGACAAGTCGGATACAATTTCCTGCGTATTTATTTGTTGTTGCACTAATGGAATTATCCCAAAAAATCGCATTGTAGAGTAGCGGTCTGTCCAGTACTTGCTGAATAACAATCATGAAGTTCCTGCAAAGCGCAGGCATGCATCTCTGGGGTATTAATGGGTTTAAGACCAATTATCTACTGCAGTGTTGGTACCTGACATCGGTAAATTTGCGATTTGCTCGTGATTTTTAATAAACCGCAAACAAGCCGGAGCGGCCATTATGACTAATTCCAATAATTAACATAGGTGGCATCGCTATGCTTCTGTGTTCTTATCGCTTCGGGCATGGTTTTCGCACCGTTTCTACTGTCTTTCGCGTTTGATAGATAAGGTATCTACGAGTCAATGGTTGGATTGCTCTCATTGTTGTTGGTTGTGATCTGCGGTGTTGTAGCCGCGATGGTCGAACTGCGCCGACGCGATGCGAAGGAAATGACCATACTGATTCAAGACATCAACGCAGCATTGGAAACGGATGTTCGCCGTGCGATTAAGATCGTCAATGGTATCGCAGCGCCAGTGGCCAATGCTATTCAACCATTGTTGGATCGTGTCGCGACCCTGCAGCGGCTACTGCGCGAGCATGACCAGCAATTGAGCTGTTTGTTGCAGAATTCGCGTGAACCTATGGCATTGCACGGCGATCAATTATTGATCGCTAATGATTCTTTTGCCGCGTTGCTTGGCAAAGCACATAGCCGCGAACTACAAGGCAAATTACTGGTCAATCTGGTGCCACATGAATATGCGTCGTTACTCAATACTTATCTGTATCGAGCTTTGCATGATGAAACGGTCCCTGAGTATTTGGAACTGGAGTTGCATCCACATCCCGAACAAGTTGCACAAGTCGAACTACGACAGCACTTGCTTGAATACCAGGGCGAACAGGTGTTGCTGCTCAGTCTGACGGAAATGCGGCCACGAAAGTCACCACAGATTAATAAAGAGAGTTCTGTTTCCCGAAGTACCGCGTGGGAAACGCTGGATTCAATCAGCGAAGCGGTAATCAGCACCAATGCGTTGGGAGAAATTGAATACATTAATCGAACTGCAGAACAATTGCTCGGGATGTCTATTGTTGATGCGTTGGGGAAACCATTCGTAGAGCTGGTTTCGTTGATCGATGAAAACGATCGACATCCATTGGCAGATCCTGTCAAACAATGTCTCACTAGTGGCAATCGAGTGACGGCAGGACGTCGCAGTTTGATGCTGGCACGTGGAAACAGCGAAGAACGTTCAGTCGATGTCTCTGTAGCGCCATTACGCAATGCTTATGGCGAGCAAATGGGCACGGTGGCCATGTTGCGCGACGTCAGCGAATTGCGTGGCATCACGCGACAAATGTCTTATCAAGCGACTCACGATGCGTTGACGGGGCTGAGCAATCGCCACGAATTTGAACGTCATATGTTGGAAGCCATTGAAGCCGCGCAAGTTGCCAAAATACCGCATGTACTGTGTTATCTCGATCTGGATCGATTCAAACAAGTCAATGATATTGCCGGACATCTTGCAGGCGATGGATTGCTGCGGGAAGTGTCCAGCTTAATCAAGTCAGCAGTGCGTGATTCGGATATTGTTGGACGCCTTGGTGGCGACGAGTTTGGTTTGATCCTGAAAGGATGTCCGCTTGATAAAGCCACTCACATTGCTGAAGAAGTGGTACGTAAAATCAGTGAGTTTCACTTTGTTTGGAAGGATCGGATTTTCTCCATTGGAGTGAGCATTGGTTTGGTTGAATTGTCAGTGGAAAGCGGTTCCCTCGAAGAGATACTCACCGCTGCAGATTCGGCATGCTATGTCGCCAAGCGTCAGGGCAATCACGTACAGGTGTATTCTGCTCAAGACGAAGCAGCGGCGCGTCAGCGTGGCGATATTCATTGGCTGCAGCGCTTGCAATTAGCAATTAAAGACAATCAGTTTGAATTGATGGCACAACCCATTGTTGCAGTCTCTGTCGAATTGCGAAACAACGGGCCAGCATTGGAAGTGTTGTTACGCATAAAAGATGATCATATTCCTGAAGGGATTGCACCGGCTGAATTTTTGCGCGCGGCAGAACGTTATCGTCTAATGATGGAAGTGGATCGTTGGGTGGTGCAAACAGCATTTACCGCTCTAGGTCGCGGCGGCGTTCGCCTACCGTCGGGACGTAGTCTCGCCATTAATCTTTCAGGCCAAACTCTAGGTGACCCAACCTTTCTGGAGTTTGTGGTTGAATGTCTGGATCATAGCGGCGTCACGCCACCACAAATTTGCTTTGAAGTCACCGAGCAAGCAGTGATGACTAACATTGAACATGCACGTCGTTTTATTGGCGTGTTGCATGGCATGGGTTGTCGTTTCGCGCTGGATGATTTTGGTCGTGGCTTGTCTTCATTCGGTAGTCTTAAAAACCTCGCCATTGATTACCTAAAAATCGATGGCTCGTTCATTCGCAATCTTGCAACCGACACGGTAAATCAAGCCATGGTCACTGCCATGGTGAAATTGGCGCGTACTTTGAATTTCAAAGTCATTGCTGAACAAGTGGAAGATCGTAAGTCACTTGATGCCGCTCGTCATATGGGAGTGGACTTTGTACAAGGCTATGAACTGGCCCGCCCGCAACCGTTATCACGTATGATGGCACGCACTCCATTGACAGCAAATTAACAAGAACCTATCTCAAAATTACTGCGCTTGTTATTTTGTGTTCATGCGGTGCTCGGAATCCTCATTTATTTTTGTATAAACTCCGGTACCTGCGCTCCACTGAACTCAAACTAACTTCGCTCGCTACATTTTGAGATAGGTTCTAGATTTACAACGTCATTCATTTCATTGCACGAATCGGCCGCTTCTTACGCCGACCAGTCAGC
>JAICKZ010000026.1 GCA_025927665.1 Steroidobacteraceae bacterium
TGCTTGCGGACGCACATCTGGAGTTAAATGAAACGCCGCATTGGTATTAAAATTACTGTGACAATCGAGGCATGCCACACCCAAACTCTGATCAGCGCTTTTGCGATCTTCAGTTTGATTAAATTCTTCTTGCGGGAATGGTGTTAACAATAGGCGCAAGCCTTCCATTTGTACCGGCGTGATTATACCTACCATCAACGAATAATAATTTTTTATGGTGAGTACTTGTCCTTGCGACACATCGCCGAGATCAGTACGCGTCGTCAAAAAAATCGGCGCTGGAAACTCTGGCGTAAATTGATCGGGTAAATCGAAATCAACATCGAAGCGAGTTAGATCACGCGCTTCTTGTTTACGGATCTCATCAATTTCATTTTGCGGAAATACTTGACCACCCGTCGGTTGCTTTACATGTGGCAATGGCAAGAATCCTTGCGGAAATATTGATTGCTGACGAATGCGCTCGGGCGAAGATGAACTGAGCTGTTGCCACGAAACTCCGTTGGCGAGTTTTACTCGCACACCCTCTTGAACGGACTTTCGTCCACCCGACATCTTTACACCCGGCATCGGTCTATCTGCAAGATCATAGCGAGCTTCAAGCAATTGCCTTTGCCGTTGCATCACAGCTGGCTTGGCAGCTTCATCTTCTTGTTTGGTTTCGGTGAAAGATTTGACTGGCAAGGGTCGATAAGTCGCATCAGGTGGCAACGGATCGGCCATGGCAATAGTGCTTGCCAATACGAGTGACCACGCGAGCGCAAAGACAGTACGCGAATAAGCACAGGCAATAGCCATGACGGGTCTCCGGATTTGTTTAATTACGTCGCGCTAACAATGAATTGAGGGAAGCTTCCGCTACACATCAATGTATTTTTAAGCTCTGCAATGAAATAGAATCCGGCATCGGAAGCCTATGTCAGCGTTAACTGACCATAGCGTTCAATAGATATTTATTTTAGGGAATGAAAATCCGCCAACGTGAACGTGATTTGCGCAGTTGATGGATTCGTTGCGCAATACGAAAACCAAGTAGTATTGCAGTTAGCAGCAAGAAAAGAGTTAGCATCCCCATTAAGCTTAACCAATCATGCGGACTGTCCAGAATAGAAGTGGCAATAATACAGACAACCGCTTCACAACAAAAACATGCCACGTATAAAAACACAATTCTGGATTTGAAATAGAGCAAGCATGCGAACGCAATGACGATAGCACTTGTAATTTGGTTCCAGTACCAAGCGCGAGTACGGCCTTGCTGATATTCTTCTAGCAAATCGCCGACCAGTGAATCCTTGTTAGACCCACAGTAACATTTCTCCAACAGCCATGTCGCCAATTTAGGAGGCGTAGATGTAGTCATGCGAAACCGCCTTTAAGTTTTGGAAGACCCTCGGCCATTTGCATCACGGCCTCGTGTGCACCTCGTACTTGCTTTAAACCTGCGGTAGTCAGTTTGAAATAAGTTCGCGCTTTACCGCCCCGTTCAGCAGTTGGTTCACCAATCGAAGCAATCACCAGTTTTTTATTTTGCAGACGTTCCAAGATTGCATAGACGCTACCGAGCGATATGCTTCGACCTGTCTTGTTCTCGATTTCTCGAGAAATAATGACGCCATATGCCGTATCACCTGCACGCATAATCGCCAGCAACACCATTAGTTCCAAATGCCCTAAATATTCACGTTTCGCCATATCTTCTATAATAGCGAATTAATAGACAAGCTACAACCTGATGATTGCTGTTAATGAGTATCAGCTACTGTGTTAAAGAATTCTCAGCACCAAATTTTATAGTTAATGCTCTGCCACAGAACCGAAGCGTTACTTGTTATGCATACGTATCCAGCAAGCCGATCTTCATCACCTGTTGAGTCTGGGTTGCTTCACCGCTCATATCCATCATGCCCAATAACGGTTGCGAGTGATTAGTAAACGCCGACGCTTGTTGTTGTGATTGCTGAAACACACCGGCATCCATCAGTGACATACCTTGCGAAGCAAACAGTTCACGTAATTGCGGCAACGATTGTTCCAATGCGGTTCGAGTATCGGGATGATCTGCGGTGAACCAAACACTGGCTTGATTGTTGTTAATGTCAATTTTAACTTGCACAGGTCCTAAATTATCAGGCGTCAGTTGCAGTGATGCTGATTGGATCTTATGCGACACCATCATGGTCAATTGATTGCCGACATCGTTCGTCCATTCCCGAGTACCTACTCGTGCATGAATCTCGTATTTCGATGTAGCGTTATTGATGTCATTAATAGCTGTCTGGAACGTTGATGTTGGTGTTGGTGTCATTACATTGGTGTTTTGATTTACATCATCGCCGCGTGAAGACGCATCATTTTTTCCTGTATCAATCGCATTCAACATCGTATTCGTCTGCAATACTGTCTCTGGTTTGCTCAATAAGTCATTCAGTATTGATTGATCAGTATTGCCATTTGCAACAAGCGCCGCAGCGTCGTCGGATGCTGGTTCGGTTTTCTGCCCATCAATGTTGCCGCTTGCGTCGCCAATTCGCTTTAAACCTTGCGTAAGCAAAATATTGGTTGCTGCATTATTCCCCGCCGTGAGTGCGCCAATAGTTTCTACTCCATCTTGTTGTGAAACAGTAGTAACAACGGGTTGAGCATTGGCTTGAGTCAAAGGCGATAACAGCCATTGCGAGATATCAATACTTGGATCTACTTTCGATTCGTCTTTTTCTTCCGTTGCCGGAGCAACGGGTTTTTGCAACGTGTTGACAGTTGTCGTATCGGTATTGTCACCCAACAGTGAATTAAGCAAGGTCGTGAAGTCATCGCCTAAAGTACTGGCATCGGGCATAGCATTGTTCGCACCTTTGCCATTCACAGAAGCAGCAGGCGTTGTACTGATGCCTTTCATCAATACGTTGTTGGCACTGGAGTTGGTGGCTGCGACCATATAATTCTCCGACTCTATGAGCTATTCATGAACCTGCATACGTGGACGTTGCGCGCGCTGATCGCTTTCGACCTGTTCGCGACGACTCAACTCACGTTGCTCTTGTTGATCCCAATTATCTATAACATGGGTTAATGCTTTGGAGCGCTGCGCAGCTTCCTGCCACAACTTGCGCTGAGCATCACGATCGATGCGAGCTCGGTCGACAATGTCGGATTGCTGTGCAATGGCTTCGTTCAACTTTGACATGAACGCTTGATAATCTGCTAACTCACGCGCTCCCATGCCCTGGCCGGCACGAATGGCAAAGCCTTTGGTGTAGTCATCGCGATAACCAATTAATTCATTGAGCTTTTGTTCACAGCCATTCAACAGACGTTCAGAAGCAGCAAGATGTTCGGCGAGTCGACGCTCGGTATCGTCGACTACTTTCTGCACTGGTTCCAGTCGGTCACTACGTCTCATGATTAATAGCACTTCATTTAGTAGCACTTAATGACAAGTTACTCACTTGCTGATGCACGGTTGTAACGGATGAACCATTTGCTTTTATGTCAAGAGAGGAAAAGATAGACATCAACATCACCCTTGTAACAATGCATTTAACTGCGCCACACTGCCGTGATAGTCCACACGTTCTTGAATATCCTGTTGCATAAATTTTTGCATGCGTGGCCATAAATTAATTGCAACATCTACGCGTGGATCACTGCCGCGTTGATACGCGCCGATGGCAATCAGATCGCGATTTTGCTGATAGGTCGACAATGTCTGGCGAAATTCACGTGCAAGGTTACGTTGCGATTCAGGAACGATCTCATGCATTACCCGGCTGATGGACGCTTCAACATCAATGGCAGGATATTGCCCGGCTTCCGCAATGCGTCGTGATAAAACAATATGTCCATCGAGAATGGCGCGCGCCGCATCTGCAATCGGATCTTGTTGATCGTCGCCTTCAGTCAACACCGTATAAAAAGCAGTGATAGAGCCTTTGCCTTGAGCACCATTACCGGCACGTTCAACCAATGCTGGCAGTCGAGCAAAGACGGAAGGTTGATAGCCTTTGGTTGCGGGCGCCTCACCAATGGCCAGACCGATTTCACGTTGCGCTTGTGCAAAGCGTGTAAGTGAATCCATGATCAACAATACACTTTTACCTTGATCACGAAAGTATTCTGCAACTGCGGTTGATAACCATGCGCCATGCATGCGCATTAGCGGCGTGGTATCCGCGGGAGTCGCGATAACAACCGCACGATGACGATGTTGCGGACCCAAGATACGCTCGACAAACTCTTTTACTTCGCGACCTCGTTCACCGATCAGTCCCACTACAATGACATCGGCACTGGTGTAACGCGCCATCATGCCCAATAATACGCTTTTACCCACACCGCTACCGGCGAACAAACCGATGCGTTGACCTTGACCCACTGTCAGCAATGAATTGATGGTACGCACGCCGACATCCAAGGGTGTTGAAATCTCACGACGCGACAGTGGATTGATGGGCACTCCAGTCAGGCGAATTTTATCGCTACATTTTAATGGGCCGAGATTATCCAGCGGTTCGCCTGCACCATCGATAATGCGACCTAGTAATTCAGGACCCACGGCAATGGTGCCTGCCTGTTGCATAGGAATAACGCGTGCGTTGGGTTTGACACCATGAATATCGCCAGTTGGCATCAGAAATAATTTATCCGATGCAAAACCAACAACCTCTGCTTCCACACGCACTCCATCACCCATCACCACTTCGCAACGATCGCCTACTGCCGCCTGACAACCCATGGCTTCCAATGTCATGCCAATCATGCGTGTCAATGAGCCTTCTACAGGTTGCGAAGCAGTTGAAGGAACACGCGCCACTTGCAAAGCCAAATACTTGCTCCAAATATCCGCGCGTTGTGGCCGCAAGTTGCTCATAGTGAACCATCGCGCTTGGCATCATCACGTTTGCTTTCGTCTCGCTCATCGCCCATCAAATGAGAAAATATCGCAGCCAATCGTGTTTCCAAACGTGCGTCAATTTGTGAAGTATCGGTACTTACGCGACAGCCACCTCGAGCCATGACTGGATCTTCAACAATACTCCATGCGCGTTCGGCTTGGGGCTCGGCAAGTCGCTCACGTAATAAACGAGCGTCATCGGGATGCAAGTGCACGCGTGCATTGCGTTGCGCCAGTGGCAACAGATTAACTGTGTCACGCACGATGGCAATTACTTGCGAAGGATCAATACGCAACTCACGTCGCACTACATGTTTGGCAATCGCAAACGCAAGCGATACCAATTGTGTTTCCACATCACGATCCATTTGTTGCAATGGCGTTGCAAGTGCATTCAGGATGGACTCAATATTATTCACTTGTTCAAAACGTTTGCGAATTTCCTGTTCGCCCGCGATGCGCCCCGCCTCCAAGCCTTTCGCATAGGCTTCATCCCATGCGGCACGCTCGACATCTTCAAGCTCGCCCAATGTCGGTTTGTTACGACGATTGGCGCGCGGTCCACTAACTGAAGGTGGATTCCATGATCGAGTGTCGTGATCGTCAATCATATGAGTTGATGTAGCTTGATGGTCATAATTACAACTATTAAACGTACTGCTCACCACTGCTGCCGCCACCCAATGAAATGGTGCCGGATTCGGCAAGCTTACGTGCAACGCTGAGAATTTCCTTTTGCGCGGCTTCTACGTCGCTGAGTTTGACCGGGCCTTTTGCTTCCAGATCTTCGCGCATGGATTCGGCAGCACGTTGCGACATGTTACTGAATATTTTTTCTTTTAAACCTGGCTCACAACCTTTAAGCGCGAGTAACAGGCGATCGGAAGGAACAGTACGTAATAATTCCTGCATACCACGATCATCAACATCGATCAAATTATCGAATACAAACATCATGTCCTGGATGCGATCGCTCAATTGTTCGTCGGTCTTGCGCACCACGTCAATGATGCTGTTCTGCTTGGTGCCTTCAATAAAGTTCATGATATTCGCGGCAACTTTGGGGCCGCCAAGCGAAGTGGATTTTCCGGTACTGGTATTACCCGCGAATTGTTTTTCCAACACTTCATCCAGCTCGCTCAATGCGGCGGGCTGGATGCCATCCATCGTTGCAATGCGCATGACAATATCGGCACGCATATTCTCGGGCAACATCGACAAGACTTCAGCCGATTGATCTGCATCCAAATAAGCCAGAACGATTGCAATAATCTGCGGATGTTCCAATCGAATCATTTCCACTACCGCGCGCGCGTCCATCCACTTAAGTGATTCCAGTCCCTTGCTATTGTGACCCAAGAGAATTCGATCAATCAGATTAGATGCTTTATCCTCACCCAATGCATTGACCAACACTTTGCGGACATAATCATCGGCCCCAATACCTAGTGAAGTCTGGCTTTCCAACTCGTTGGAAAATCCTTCGAATACCACCATGACTTCTTCACGTGAAATATTTTGCATCTGCGCCATCGCGGAGCCGATCTTCTGTACATCCTTCGCACCCATATGCTTAAGTACTTGTGCAGCTTCTGCTTCACCCAACGTCATCAACAAAATGGCGGCGCGTTCGGCCCCAGCACGTTTTTGTTTGGACTGATCCTTACTCATTATCGGATACCCAAGTCTTAACTACTTGTGCGACACGACGTGGATCTTGAGTCACAACTGAACGTGCATTCGCCAGTTGTTGTTCATAACCCAATGTCGCAGGTGATCCTGCACTGAGATTGCTTTGTTGTATAGGTGCTGCCAATTGCGACGGAACAGAGACATTATTGAATGCTGCCATGGCACTTCGCACCAAGGGACGCAACACAGTAAAGATCAGCACTAACAAAGCAATTAAGCCGAGCACTAAACGTGCAATATCGCGCACCATGGGTCGTTCCCATAGAGGTACTGTTTGCACTTCGTTGGCTGGCGGTGCCGCAACGGGGCGGAATGACGAGTTGACCACATTAACAACATCACCACGTTTCTCATCAAACCCCACTGCATCGCGAACCAGCTTGGTCATGCTGTCCAATTGTTCTGGAGTCAATGGCGTATCAGTTACCTGACCTTTGTCATCGGTGCCGTGCAAGTTGTCTACCAGCACACCTACACTGAGTCGCTTGATCCGACCGGGTAGTTGCTTGGTATAGGCAAGCTTGCGATCAATTTCATAATTGCGAGTGCTTTGTTTGCTGGCGCTGTTAGTGGCGTTTTCTTCTGCGGTCGTTTGTGTTGCAGCAGTGTTGGTTGCCGTATTAGGTACTGCGGCTGTGCCACCTGCAGGAGGTTGATTGGTAAGGGCACCGGGAATGCCCTGCACACCACCATCGTTATGATTATTTTCTTCCGATGTCTGTTCACTCCGTACCACTTGACCTTGCGGATTAAACTGCTCGTTGGTTTCTTCGGTCATTGCCAGTTCCACTTCAGCAGTGACTTGTGCGCGCACATTACCTGGACCTACCAGTGGTGCAAGCAACTCTTCGATGCGCTGCGTATAAGTGTCTTCCATATGATGTGCAAATTCATATTGCTTATCACGCATGGCAAATTCGTCATTGCCACCTGGCGATGAAAGCAAGCGACCTTTTTGATCAACCACCGTGACATGATCTGCATCAAGCCCAGGTACACTGGAGGCTACCAAGTTCACGATTGCTGTCACTTGTCCGGATTCAAGACGACGACCATTCTTCAGTTGCACAAACACGGATGCGCTGGGGGTTTTCTTATCACGAATAAAAGCTGATTGTTCGGGAATCGCAAGGTGCACACGTGCTCCTTCAATGGGCTGCAGATTGGCAATGGTTTTTGCCAACTCAATTTCTTGCGCATATTGGTAACGAGCATTCTCCATCAACTGACTGGTGCCAAATCCATTGTCTTTAGTGATAGAAGCAAAGCCACCGCTGTTGGGCAAGCCTTCACTGGCCAACTTCAAACGTGCTTCATTCACTCGATTCGCAGGCACACTGATGGAACCCGTGCCCGTGTCGGTTCGATACGGAATACCTGCAGACTCCAACGTGCTTGCTACTTGAGCAATCTCCTCATTACTCACTTTTCCCAATAACAATGAATAACTCGGTTCCTGTGACCACAACACCACTACCACGCCTATGGCCACTGCAGCGGCAATACCTATCAGCATTAATAATGGTTTCAATCCTTGATTGCCTGGTGATGGCAAGGACAGTGTGGTTGCTTCTGCACTCATCATTTACTCCGACTATCTTCAAATAAAACTAAACGCTACAAATTTTTCTTGCTTACTAGGACTTATATAAAGCGTTGCGAGCGAAGTTAGTTTATGCACAGCCGGAGCGCAGCAACCGGAGTGTATATGCCAATACATGAGGATTGCGAGCACCGCATGGGCATAAAATAACAAGCGCAGTAGCTTTAAATAAGTCCTAAATCTGCATGTTCATGATTTCCTGATACGCACTCACCATACGATTACGCACTTCAGTCGCTGCACGAAATGAAACATTCGCTTTCTGCATTTCGATCATCACATCCGAAAGTTGTACGCCAGGAACACCGCGTTGAAAGGCGGTGGCCATCTCTCCAGCCTTCATCTGCGATTGATTCACGGCATTCATGCCACCTTTAAGAAGGTCAGCAAAATTACTACCAGGAACCGCAGTCGCATTTGTTGTTGGTCCGAGCGTGACCGCTGGCGCTTTAATCTGAGATTGCATGTTGCGAATCTGTGACAGCACCGAATCAATTTGCATGTTGCTCATAAATTTATAAGTCGCGTTGTATTAACTATCGATGACACATTTAGAAGTGCTGATCAGGCAGCAGGAACATCGACACCAGAATCACGCAGACGCGCCAACTTGTATCGCAATGTGCGTTGACTGATGCCGAGTTTCTCGGCAACTTCACGACGATTACCTTTACCCGCGCGCAACGCGTCCAAAATTAAGACGCGTTCTGCCGTTTCAAGCGAATCAGAAAGAGGCGCAGCTTCATTGCGAATACTTAGCGCGGGTTGGCCTGTATGTAATTCGGCTTCAAACTGAATATGTTCTTGCTCGATGACAGGGCCGCTCGACAGTATCAAAGCACGCTGCATCACATTATCGAGTTCACGCACATTGCCCGGCCATGGATAAGTCAGCAAACAATGTACCGCATCTGCCGATATCGCTGGAATGCGTTCGCCTGGTTTACTACGCATATTTAAAATGCGCATTGCCAGTGGCAGTACATCATCACGACGATCACGCAGTGGTGACAACATCAATGGAAATACATTCAGACGATAATACAAATCTTCACGAAACCGACCCGCTGCGACTTCGGTGCGTAGTGATCGATTGGTAGTTGCCAATACACGCACATCTAACGCTATCGGTTGACGTGAACCAATGCGCTCAACTTCACGTTCTTGTAGTACACGCAATAGTTTTGCCTGCAATCCCAATGGCATTTCAGTGACTTCATCCAGCAACAACGTGCCGCAATTTGCTTGCTCAAATTTACCGGCATGTGCTGTGTGAGCACCGGTGAAGGCGCCGCGCTCGTAACCAAACAACATTGCTTCCAACATGTTTTCCGGAATCGCCGCGCAATTGATCGCAATGAAGGGTTGGTCTGCGCGTGGCGAATTGCAGTGAATGAAACGCGCCAGCACTTCTTTGCCGGTACCTGATTCACCGCTTAGTAACACGGTGCATTCGCTGACAGCAACACGGCGTGCCAACTCCACCATGCGTCGTGAAGTTTCGGCGCAGGCAATCAGATCATTGTATTCACGCAGCCATGATTGCTCACCTCGTGGTGGATTTAATATTTCGACTGGTGATGTCATCAGCTCGGTAATCACACGGTTTACTGCCTGCTGTTCGCTGACTTGAGGTTCACTGATCATAATGGTCACTCTGCTGGTTGACGTTTAGAACACTTGTGAAGTAACGGAGCAAGTTCCATGCCCTGTTGATAGGGTGTCAGTGCCACTCGGCAGATCAATGCCGGAGATTTGCCAAACATTTCACATTGCAAGCCACAATTGATGAGTTTGTTTGCCAGCGACGTTGCACATGCTTCAACAAATGTGAAGTGAGTTCGCAATACGTAACGAAGTGGCAGCAATGAACGGCGCTGAATTGCCGTTCTAATTAAGATTAATCGTCAAAGTTCTGACGCGATATGGTCACCAAGCAATTCAAATTTGCGTAGCTTTTCCACCAGTGTCGTACGACGCAATTGCAACAGACGCGCCGCATGAGCCACCGTACCACCCGCACGTTCCATTGCTTGACGTATTAGCGCGCGTTCGATTTCATACAGATGCGAGCGCAGATCAAGTCCATTCGCTGGCAATTGCATAAGGTTTTCATCAGGCTGTGCTGCGGCGGAAAGCAATAAGAAAGCATGCTCGTCCGCCAATACTTCTTCATCCTGATCGATGGCTTCCAATGATTCATCGCCTTCAGCATGCATGTTTGCCGCAAGCGATAACGTTTCGTCCTGAGCTTGATTGGCATCGTTTAACAACTGCGTTGTCATCAACAATTGCTGGTCCTGCTCCGGAGTCCAATCCTTGGGACGATAACGTGCGGGCAGATCACTGACACTGACAATGCCATGTGGACAAAGAATAGATAATCTTTCAATCAGATTTCCCAGCTCACGTACGTTGCCCGGCCAATTGTAATTCATGAGTGCATCGATCACTCCCGGTTTAAAATTGATACGCGCACGACCGTTAGATACATTTTGTTCTACGAAGTCACGCATGAGCACGTTCATATCTTCCAGACGCGATCTTAATGGCGGCATCTCGATAGGAAACACATTGAGCCGATAAAACAGATCTTCGCGAAACGCGCCTTTGATAATGGCTTCTTCGAGATTGCGATGCGTGGCGGCAATAATGCGAACGTTGCAACGGATGGGTGAACCGCCACCGATACGTTCGAAAACACGTTCCTGTAATACTCGCAACAACTTGACCTGCATGGTCATGCTCATGTCGCCGATTTCATCAAGAAACAAGGTACCGCCTTCAGCAATTTCAAACCGCCCTTTGCGTGCAGTAACTGCACCGGTGAATGAGCCTTTCTCGTGACCAAACAATTCGCTTTCGAGTAACTCTGATGGAATGGCGCCGCAATTGATTGCAACGAAGGGCCGTTGACGGCGTGGGCTGGCATCATGAATTGCACGTGCCACCACTTCTTTGCCAGAACCGGATTCACCCAGTATCAACACACTAGAACCATGTGCTGCTACTTGCTTGATGAGCCGATTGACTTCACGCACCGCAACGGATGTGCCGCTCGGCAAATTAACGTTATTGGTTTCTTGTTCAGTTTGCGTCACTGATAAATGCAAGGCCGAGGCAAGTGCATCAACGTTGAAAGGAAACTTAAGTCGCACTACACGTTGTTGACCAGTAACCGCGGAAAGCTCCATCGCAACCTGCGCTGATCCATAACTGACCACCGGAATATCACACAGTGTGCCGCGCAATGCACCGCCAAGTTCATTCCAATTTGGTGAATCAGACACATCGCCAATGAATAATGCTTGCTCGGTACTTGCTACTTGCAACATGGTGCCGACCAAAGCTGCATGATCGACAACCATAGGTTGATAACCCAACCGTTGCAACACGGCGGCAACTTGCGCAGCTCGTGCGCCGTTGCAGTCATACACCACTGCATGTTGCGACTTCATAAGTTATACCTCAGTACTGTATTTATTGTGACTGATACGTTATTGAATCCGCGTTGACACATCCTGCATCAAATTACATCTACGTCGTAAATTTGACGCGTTTTGTTTAATTGAGTATGAATAAATGTGTATGGCATTTTTCGCTGGCCTCAGATTTTTTTGAGTGTTATTTATCGACACACATGCTTCATTCAGAAAGATCCCGAACTGCAGCGGTTTGCCTAAGGCAATAGCTATAAACAAACCATATAACCTACTGAGTGATCGCTGATAAGCCGCGTTGAGTGCAAAGAAGTTCATAAAGATACACACATGCCGTGAAACTTTTGTGGTTGTGCATTGTCGTCGGAAAAATAACGGTAAACATCAGTCACGCCCTGAACGCCAGAACAGCGTGACGAACTCGTCAATTCATTGACTACATTACGTCAGTTACGTCACGTGATGATGTTCAAGTTAACGTTTACATCAGGCGTTGGCTGAAGCATTAATCTTTAGATCGCAACGATAACTAATGATTGTGCGCAAAGCTATCACTTATAAAGAATGCACATTCAAAGTAGGAATGCTTGAACGCATTCCTGCGTTAACTACGTATCGGAGCTATCTCAAAATTACTGCGTTCGTTATTTTCGCTCACGATGTTTACATAGTTAGGTTCTATTTGTTTTTAGGTTGGCGTGCGCCTGCCACTTGACGACGATGTCTGCGGAAGGCCAATTTCTCGATCAAATCAGAGACAACTTGACCCATAGGATCAAATTTTATTTTTACGCGGCCATCCTGTCCTATAGATACAACTTGCCCGATCAAGCGTAAAGGCTCTGCAACACATTCACGCAAATAGATTTCGAGCAAGCCCGCTGCTTGTAATGTCGGTGGAGTGCCTTTGTGCTGCCAAACTGCACCCAATTTATTGAAACGAATTGACATGGCATCGGGACGCGGCTGTTGTGCAGCCAGTAGTTGACCAACCATGTCTAACAACAAATTGATCTTCATATCCATTCGCACAATATCGGCATGATACTGTGAATGATCATCCGCTTTACTTTTTTCAGGTTGTACGTGTTCTTCAATCGCTGCAGCGGCTTGTAATATCTTGAGATTGCCTTCATCACAACTGCGACGAAACACTTCACTAACTTGTCCAGATGCGGCGCGCCAACGCAATGGCAATATGTCTTCATATGCCAGCTCTTCAAACAGTACGATAGTGTCTATGCCTTCGTACATTTAGTACTCGCAATAATAATCCGTCTTATCGCCGCATTAATTATGCAGAGCATACAAAGCGCCACTCCATCGCGAACTGGCGATGGCATGTGCAACGACACGCATGATGGCCTGCTCCGATTCAGTGACTGCGGCTTCCAATGCGGCAACATTACTATCGCTGACACTGCCAGCATCCATTAGATCTTGCATGACTCGACGACGTTGTTCTACGCCGTCCAATACTTGAGTCCAGCGGCCTTGTAGCGCATCTTCCACGAGTCCATCGGTGGCAGACAGCACGCCTTGCAATAGTTGACATACATTTGTTGTAACCTGACTGCAGGTAACGGAATTCATACCGCTTTGATCATTCATCTTCATGGCGCCACCTTTGGAGTTCTGACACTGGGTGGAATGGCACCCCACGCGTCACGAATCTCGGATAACAATTTATTGACTTCATCAATCGCTTTGATGTCATCTTGCAAGTTTGCTGCCAACATACGTCGAATCATGTAATCGTATAGTCTTTCCAACGAAAGACTTAGCTCACCACCAACCTGATGGTTAAGACTGTTGCGTAATTCGTCAACAATTGCCGTGGCGCGATGTAACGCAGCAGCCTTGGCTATTTTGTCACCGCGCTGAATAGCGGCTCGCGCCATGCCGAGTCTTTCCAACGCAGTGTGCATTAACATATTGATCAGCTGATAAGGATCTGCTTCTAGCACTGAACTGTGCGCAGCTACGTTTTTGTACGCCGCAATACTCGATGAATTTGGATAGCCTGCCATTTTTCACGCTCCACAATGTCATGAAATGTAACGGCTGAATTTGTTTTAGCTTGATAGCAAGGGGTTGAGCAATCTTTGGTGTTGGCTGAATAGTGACAGTGGATTTCCACTCACTACTGCACGTGAAACGCGATGAAAATTTACAGGCGCAACGATGTATTTTTTTATAAATACATTTTGATAGTAAAACAAACTAATTGCCTGAAGCGTTACCTGATGTCGTCTTCGCCAAATTAGCAAACTGCTGCGTAAGATAACTCGATGTCTGTTGCATTTGCGCCAGCAATGTATCCATAGTGGTAAATTGCGCCGTCAATCTTGCGGTAATGACTGCTTTTCGTGCAGTCGCTGCGGTTTGCTCAGCGTCAATTTGCTTTTGTTGAGTGGCTAATTTTTGGTTGCGTGTATCAATGCCGGACCCCGCCGCCAACTGAGCGCCGATAAATGTTGATAACTTGGTTGCAACACCGTCGGTCGCACCAAACACCGTGCTCACGGCGTTAAAATTACTATTCAACACGTTGCTTAATTTATTGGTATCGAGTGTCAAACTACCGTCACTGTTAGTGGTAATGCCAATCGATGCCAATGAGTTGTACTGACCGATCGCACTAGGAACTGAATTTGTTAAGGTGCGTCGAATCTGGCTGCTGATACCGTCGAGTAACGAATCGCCGAGCAATGGCCCAGCCACTTGCGATGCTGCATCATAGTTACCCAACTTGGCGATGACACCTTGAAGAGTATTGTAAGAGTTAACAAAAGTTTGTAGCCGACTGGTTACGGTACTATTGTCGTTTGCAATCGTCAGTGCAATCTTTGTGTCCGGTTTGGCCGCGAGTAAGTTGATGGTTACACCATCGATAGCGTTGCTGACAACATTGGTTGGACTGCTTGCAGTTACGCCCGCCACGATGATCGATGCATCCTTCGCTTCTTGCAGAGAGGTATAGTTGGCCGTGTTGGTTCCATTATACGCCAAGGTGTTCAAACCACCATCACCACCATTTGCGGCAACCGTAATTGTATTTGCAGCGCCAGTACGATTAGAGCTCAATACCAGTTGTGACGTCGTTGTGCCATTCTGATCTGTGCCATGAACAATGGTGGCGCCAATGCCTGGATTGTCGCTGGCAGAATTAATTGCATCACGAATTGCCGACAGACTTGAGTGGCTGCTATCAAGCGTGACCGTAAAAGTCGAAGAGCCAAGCGTGAGTGTGAGCGAACCACTGCCCAATACACCAGTGCCATCACCAGCAATAGGTTTGGAAAGAATTTGTTGTGACTGCGCTAAATTTTGCACTTGTACTTGGTAAGTACCGGCCGCTGCAGCAGTGCCCGCTGCAGCAGTAAAAATGGTAGCGTCACTTGGCGTTGCTGTTTTGACTTGAAAATCGGATTGTGAATTAAGCGAGTTCAAGGAAGACTGAAAGGTTGCAAGCGCTCCCTTCAATTGGCCAATTGCCGAAATGCCGGTACCCACTTGCGAAGTTTCGCGCGCAATGCGTGCTGTATCTGGCTGCGTATCTGCAGTGACTAGTTGCGTTACTAGACTGTTTATATCAATGCCAGAACCGACTCCCAGTGATTGTAGAATGCCACCGGTACCGGAAGTTGCAGTAGTAGTTGTCATGGTAGTACTCGTGATACCTCAGTTAGGCCGTCAAACTCAGTAAGGCGTGATTGGTTGTACCACTTTCTTTCAATATCTGTGCCAAACGCAATGTTTCTTCGTTGGGCAGCTGCCGAATCAAATCACCGTTGCTGTCTCGCACAGTCACCACTGCAATTCCCGATGTTTCGTCAACATGAAACTCTAATGAACGTTGCGAGTCAGCGAGAAACTTTTGTATCTGTTGTACCGCTGCCTGCACTTGTTCCTTGGGTATCGGCGCAGATTGCGGCACCGATGGCAAATCATTGCCACCATGATTGTCAGCAACTGCCAGAAGTGTTGGCGGTTGAAGTGTAGGTCGTATCGCGATGGGCGCCACCGTATTGGCAATCGCCACGAATGCATCAGTTGACATGTTGCACCTCCAACACATCCATTACATCAATTTGAATACCTAAATAAACTGGGTCGCACCAAGTTGCTGTTTCGCAGATAACGGCAAACGATGATGGTCTTTCGACCATCATCGCCCGGATCCATCTGACCCGCTTCCGTTGTGTTGTTAAGGCCTTTTTCATGGCCTTTCCTACCTCGCTGTTACTTGAGCAATTGCAATGCAGCCTGTGGCAATGCATTGGCCTGAGCCAAAATCGCAGTACCGGCTTGTTGCAATACTTGATTGTGAGTCAAGCTGGCTGTTTCTGCCGCGAAGTCCGCATCTTGAATACGGCTGCGAGCAGCTGACAGGTTTTCTGACGTTGCACTCAAACTATTGATGGTTGATTGGAAGCGATTTTGTACCGCACCCAGACTTGCACGAATAGTCGAGATCTGCGCCAATGCGCCGTCAACCAAGCTAATGGCTGTATTGGCACCGGTTACTGACGAGATGTCAATTGTGCTAATGGCCGTTAACGTTGCACCTGCATTGGACAAACCAGCCTTAGCTGAATTGCTGCCACCGACTTGATACGATGAATTGGAATTCAACGAAATCGTGCCGTAACCAGTAACCGATGCATATGTACCAGCAGCACCGCCAGCAGCACCGCTTGCGGCAACACCTGCACCCGCTGCAGTTCCAGATGCAGTGACATCAGCCGTACCTTGTGCACCTTTGTTGTCAGAGGTCAGGAGAATTGCAGCAGCGCCACCGCTTGCAGCAATGTCTGTGGTCTTAGCAGCATGCGCTGCGTTAA
>JAICKZ010000040.1 GCA_025927665.1 Steroidobacteraceae bacterium
TATTCCATGCGACCTCCTTGTCTTTTCTCATGCGATCGTAGTTCTGTTCAGCAATATGAGCGGCATTGGTAATATGAGTGAATTCGAAAACTCGTGCATTGCCTTTGATGGTATGCATATTACGAAATAACGCAGAGATCGCTTCTTCATCTCGAGACTTCGTCGCGTTTAATATGAGACGATTATCCGCAAGATACTTAATTGCCGATTCGGTGAAGTCGATAAATTTATCGGTAGGTGTTTTAATGAGTTTGGAGATAATACCCAGCTCTTCTTGTTGTTGCGCCGAGTCTTCTTCCAACTTACGCAAATGCGTAATGTCTTGGGTGATATGCAATACTTTATCTACAAGACCTTCATCGTTGACGATTGGGCTCCAATCCATTTGAAGAATTTTCTGCACTCCATTGCCGTCGACAATTTTGATTTCTCTAGGCAGCAAGTGCTCATTGAATTCAAACATAATGGGATCCGCGCCAAGAATCGCATCAAGTGACGCAGAAACCTGTTCCATTGCATCTATTCCCAACGACGCCTTGCCAAATATAGCTGTCATCACATTTTTGTAGGCGAAATCATCTCCTGCAAAGATGGTGCATAAATACTTCGAGTATTCTGGATGAATGAGGTTCCCCGCGGTAATCGTTGACACGCCGATGTTCATGTTTTGCAGCATGGCGTTTATATCCTTGGTCTTTTTGCTCAACTGCTCCGTGCGTTCAGCGACCCGAATTTCAAGGACTTCACGATGCGATACTTCGAGTGCGAGCCTCTCTGCTGCTTCCTTCTGCATTCTTGCCTGTACTGCAGTTTGCATTGCCACCATGTCCCTCATGAGCGCAGAGAACTCTCCTTGCCCTAGCACTTCAATGCTTTGGAAACCTTCGTTCGATTCAACACTTCGTACCAAGGAGCGCATTTGGCCAATGGAGCTGGTCATGCTGCGAGCCAGTAACAATGCAAGCACCAATGCCAAAATGACCATCGGTGCAACGGTTACCACAATTAAGTCATGTCCTTGAGATGCACTTTCAGTCATGTCCGCAACTCGTTGTTGCGCTGATGCGGATTGCTCATCGATCAATTCTTGAAGATGCGTGTCAATCGAATTAATGGTCTCTTTTGTAAATGGCTGGCCTCCATTTGCAAGCGGTGTCATCAGCGCTTTGACAGTGGTGATCGCATCACGGGCAGCAGCAGGATTGGCGACACTCGCTCCGCTATCAAGGTGCGTGCAAGCTTCATCTGCGATGGTGCGCAATTTTTCTGAGTTGCGAATGACATTGCTGGCATTGTCGGCGTTTTCGGTACCGACAATTTCCTTCCAGGCAACTTGGGCTAAGCGTGTTTCTGCAGCCGCAGTTTGATCACTCTGTTGATAATTGTCTGTCATCTCTGTGAAGTTTCGATAAGTCACCACAGCATTAATACCGGTGCCAAGCGCAACTGCAATGACAATGCCGAACGCCGCTAAGAGTTGAATACGAACGGAGACCCGATTGATAAGCGTGTTGGGTGGTCCTGAGGGCAGCATCCGATTAAGAACCGAGACTTTTCTTTTCAAATGATTGAATACCACTGCGCCTACGTGGACAACAATCAATGCCACTATGGTTTGTGCAGCGATTCGATGAGCCTGCATAAACTGTTCACGCGCATCATCGGAAATTTCCCATGGCGCCGGTAATGTAATGAGGCCAAATATTGACACAGGATCACCACGACCCCAAGCCACACCAATACCCAAGAGAGGTTGAATCACCAAGGCAGCATTAAACGCAACATGCACAGCTGTTGCAGCCAATTTTTGCCATGTTGGGAAACCTGTTGAATACCGTGGTGCGCGATAATAAATTGCAGTGATACATCGAAGAATGGTGAACAAAATGATGGCAAATCCAATTTGCCGATGTACAGCCAATAAAATTTGGCCATATTCCAACGAACGTAACTGGCTTAGAACCAATGCCATTGCCACTTGGGAAATAACAAATAGAGCAACGATCCAGTGGATTGCTTGACGAAATACGCTGTATCTTTCTACCTCAGTGGTAGTTTCCATGGGCTTAGCTACCACTTTTGAATTAGAAATTGAAGTATGCATGAATTGTATTTGTTTGCCTTTATTCAACAACAACGACGTTCATTTTCATTCGCGGATGAATGCCACAAGTAACCGTATAGGTTCCAGGCTTGCTTAATGGCACTTTGAAATGCACCCCGGGTTTTTGCAAACCGCTGTTGACTGAATAGCCACCACCGGTGATGGTAATGTTGTGGGAGGTATCGTCACTATTCAAAAAATCCACCAAATCGCCCTTCTCTATTGTCAGAGAAGGAGTGCTAAATTTGAGATTTTTTTGATCCACTGTATGGCTGGTGCTTGCCCAAGCAACAGCCATGATTCCTAAAGTGGCGACAGTCATCGCTGTTAATATTCTCCGCATATCTAGTCTCCTATCATCATTAAACAAATCGATACTTCATGAGGACTGATAGTGGCTTATCTGGAAACACCAGCACCAAATGGCGCCATTGCAATACGAACACTCAGATAAAGCGTATTGTTGCCCGTTGCGCCAACTTTATTTCCGTTAAACATAGAATATCCAACATAGCGAAGCGAGTAGCGAATGTTCGCCCAATTCACCGGTGCACTTGTCGTACCCCATTGTGCATAGGCAATTTCGGCAATATAGCCAGTGGAATCAGGTGATCCGGATGGGGTCTTGAAAAAGCCCTTGTCGGAAGATCCGCGTACCTTAAATACACCTACTGAAGGTATCCATTTATCTTTGTAACTGTAAGAGACATCAAATCGGCTGGTATCGAAATGATCTGAAAGGTTATTGGATTTAGCCAGTGCTTTGCTCGCATTCAATTGGTCATGTTCACGGATGTAAGTTGCATGAGCAGACAAGAAGTGCACTTCGCTAGCGGTATATTGGTAGTTCAAATCGCCAGCAACATCCTCGATATCATCTGTGCCACGAGTTTGATTGGCATTTGGAAAACGCTTGGCAAGCATTCCATATGCGCCGAGTTGTAGGTAATGACGATCAGCATAGTTGTGTTGTAACGCAATGCGCCAATACGGAAGCAAGCCATCATACGTATCAGTTGTTGGCGTATTTTGGATACCTAATCGTTTCAGCATACTGTTATTGAGCGGGTTATAGACAGTAGCTTCTGCATAGATCGTATTATTTATCATCGTGTAACCGCCAAGCCCAACGACACGCTGAGCAAGTTTAGCGTCCACGATAGAGGATGCGCTGGGAAGAGGGCCAAAAGGATTTGAGTTGGGCAAGAATTCAAACGTTGGAGTTGAATTCCACAAGTCTTGCGCAGTGGGTCGATTATTGAGATCAATTCCCAGCACGACATCCTTGCCACCAATAGTTGGGTTAAATGCCTTGCGAACATCGACGTTATCAACTGCAATCATACTTTTGACGCCGTCATAAGTAACCTCGGAAAATGTGCCAATTCCATAGGCAATTTCCCCGGCGTACGCCAATTTAAACTTATCAATAGAAGCGAAGTTGTCATTCACTTTATAATTTGGAAGTGGCGCCGCTCGATCTTTCTTGGTCTCTGTATATGATGAAAGGGCAACCAAGCTAATTGGCGGTAAATGATTCTGGTCGTCACCGCTGGCGTAGCCAAACAACTTAAAATCACGTCCATATTCTTTTAATTGTGGACCATATGATCCAACGTGACACTTGGAACACACTTGTCCCGTCTGCTGCGCAAAGCCTGGCAATGCGTGGCTCGCAGGTGCCCACGAAATCATAATTACAAATGCAGCGAGTAGCTCAGACACGCGTGTCTTCAATTTTTTCCCGTCTTCGTAAGACCCATCACTGCACAGCAATTTAATTGTGCGTGCAGACGGAACTCGATATCCAGTTGCGTTCCCAAAGATAGACGCGAGTGATAAAGTCATGTTCATGTATCCTGAAAAATTGACAATCTGGTGGCTAAAATATGTTTCTATCAGCAACGCTCATCGCGCATTGCCATGCACTTATGTCGGTGCACAATTAGATTTCTTGAATAGAAAAATGTGATGAATAACCCAAAATCGACTTGCACCAAAGCACACTTTGGAGCAGTTGCGCTGCTATTAATCGATGCAATTTGCTTGAACGTTATCCTGTCCACACATTTGAATTGCTGAATTATCACGATCACCAAACCGCAATCTACTTATGCAATGTGGCAAATAAAGATGGCAAACTCGTCCTTTAGTCTTGATTGCTGAAGGAGGAGTACTTAAATAATTCGAGATGGTGCCGATATCAAGTGACGGAACAAGCCAAGTTATGAGCATGATCAATTCCTATCTCCATAATTTACACGATGAGCGGCATTAAATTTATGGCAACAACTGATTCCAGCGCAGAAAGACGACGTGCCGCTGTTGCGCGCGTAGCTGTGCCAGCGCCATTCTCGACTCGCCACTCCGATGCGCATGTTATGGAGCAGGCTACGGATAGCAATAATCCCAAATTCGATAATGAACAGGTATCTCACCTTTCAAATGAGATCACTCGCCTTAAGATGCTCGCACACGTCTTTGAGCGATGGCATCAAGATATGATTCACTTGAGCGCACAAAACCGAGATATGCGCGGTAAAGGCGAAGACTTGGTATCAATAGCCAGAGAACTGATTATGCTTTCTCTAAACGCCGCAATTGAAGCGGCTCGCGCTGGCGAATCAGCTCGCGGCTTTGTTGTCGTCGCTGCGGAAGTAAGACGATTGGCGTTGAGAGCACAGTCACTATCAACGGATTTGAGCAAAACACTCCATAAAACTGAACTCTTAACAACAGGTACTTTTCAAGATATTCAAGCCGGAGGCAAGATGATGATGGCGGCACTCAGTGGCCTGGAGAATATGACCCGTCAATTGTCCGATGATGGAACCGATCCTGATGAACAAATTTAGTCAACAGGAAATAGAAACTTTCCAACGTATCTTCCTTCATGCTTTGCGTAAAGGATTACAACGGAATTCTCTTGAATCATTCGTTGCAACATCGGTATCAACCGACGCAAGTTACAGCGACAAGGAAGCGATTCTCATTGTCATGACTGTATCCTCCTTTGCATTCCGATTAATGGTGTTATTCAATGTTGTTGAAAATCAATTGAATCGCGAATACTTCATTGGAGATACGCCAAATCAAACTTTCGTTGAGGCATTCTATGAAGTCGCAAATCTTTGCTGTGGTGCGCTTAATCGCGACATATCCCGCGATATTAGCCATCTGGGTATGTCCGTACCCGTCATGCTTACTCAATCATGCATGGAATACATAGACGCATTGAATCCGCAATATTTGGAATCTTACTCAATAACGCTAAATGAGACAGCTTCAGTACACGCAACACTGTGCTTGAGTTGCTCTGCTCCAGTATCTTTTTCCACCGACTTGTCGCAGATTGAAGAAGATGCCGGCGCGCTGGAATTATTCTGAGAACTCTTTAAACCGATGCCAGGAAATTGAACATGAATCAGAAACCCGTAAGTAAAATACTTGTATTAGATAAGAGCTCGGTGCACAACCGCACAATCAAAGAGTTCTGTGATGCAAATGGACTCGTACCATTAAAGGCACGCAAGTCAACTGTGATGGCGGTATTGCGAACTAATATTGATTTAGGCGGAATTTTGTATTCAGACGACTTCGGTGACACACCCGAAGAGACTGTTCAACTTGCGCTTGATATCCATGCCGCACGACCCGAGCTACCGATTTTTATGAGGTGCGATAGTCAATCATCTCAAACCGGACTGGAAAATAAGTTAGATCAAATTATCTGTGCCACATACCTTGCCGATGGTATGGAGAAATTGCGCGACGCAATTAATAGATACATCTTTTGTGTTATGTACCCCAACGCACTATTGCGTGGTATTAGCGAAATTACAACTTCAGTCCTTACCAATCAGTTCCAGAATTTAACGGTCACTGTTGACACGCCTTATATAGTGCGTGATCGCGTAATTTTTGGTGAGTTATTCAGCCTCATACCATTGGAGAGTGCATGGTGTCGGGGATTCATGATGCTGCAGGCAGAGGCAACTCCATTGATGGCAATGGCAAACGGACGATCTGCCATTCCGGCGCAGCCGACGTTTCGCGAGGTAAACGATTTGCTTGGTGAAATTACCAATCTAATCTGGGGAGCCTTTAAAAACCGGTATATTGGCGACAATCAAGCGTCGCTAAGCCGTGTGGTACAGGTACCGATCATTGTAAATCACAATCATAGATACATTTCGTTCGGTTCTGAGAATCCTCAGTTGTGCTTTCACCTAAGACTCACCGATCAAGTCACAGGTAGCTGTTTCAGTATTTATGAACGATTTATTTTCAACTTATCTTGGTCGCCTGATGACTTCATGGAAATTCCACAGGAAGTGAATCAGCTCATCGCATCTGGCGAATTAGAATTGTTTTGACGAACTTCTTAGGAGAATACAATGGCAAATGTTCTTGTAGTTGATGATTCCGGCACCGTTCGCGATGAAGTGGCCTCCTTTTTAAGGGGCGCAGGAATGGACGTGGCGACTGCCGTGGATGGCAACGATGGTTTGGCAAAATTGCGCACCGATCCTAGAATCAAGTTGGTTGTCGCTGACGTCAATATGCCAAATATGGATGGTCTGACTATGGCAGAAAAGATTCGCAGCGAACTTCGCAATGCAACGGTGAATATAATTATGCTTACAACGGAAAGCAGTCCCAATATGAAGGAACGCGGTAAAGCAGCTGGAGTGAAGGGATGGATTGTAAAGCCGTTTAAGGGAGCAGCAGTTGTCGAGTCATTTAAGAAGTTAGTCGGATGAGGTGACTCTTGAGTCATCAATTATCTGGCTTATGCTTAAGCTCATTCGCAATGCTGCTTCAAGACATGCAACCGCTCGCTTAAATACACTCTTCCGAACTGAGCAATGCCTCAGGGATGCATTGTGTTATCACATGCCAGCGGTTGGAGTGTGGAACGTGAAAATTGAAGCTATTGCTTGGACGATTCGGTAACTGGCTTCGGTGTCTGCATGCGCATCAGTTCGATGCGACGTCGATCGCCACGCAATACTTTAAATTCGAATCCATCCATTGAAAAGTTTTCGCCACGCCGCGGTAATCTGCCCAAGTGATTGAGTAACACGCCACCAATCGTGTCGTATTCTTCATCGCTATAGTTTGTGCCAAAGAATTCGTTGAACTCATCAATACGCGTTTGTGCACGCACAGTAAACTGCTGCGTTCCTTCGCGTTGAATGTTTAATTCATCATCAATATCGTATTCATCACCGATATCGCCCACAATTTGTTCCAGTACATCTTCAATGGTTACCAATCCAGCCACACCACCATATTCATCTATCACGATAGCAATGTGATTGTGATTGGCTTTGAATTCAGTCAACAAAACATTCAAGCGTTTACTTTCGGGAACAAAGACTGCGTTACGCAAACATTCCTTGATATCAAACTGCTTGTCCTCGTCCTGTTCGTGTTCATACGCTACACGCAGCAAATCCTTAGCGAGCAAGATACCGACAATTTTATCGCGATCTTCACCTACTACGGGAAAACGCGAGTGACCCGATTCAATCACCATCGGGACGATATCTTGCAATGAATCGTCGCGATTGATCACAATCATTTGAGAGCGCGGCACCATAATGTCTCGGACATGCTGTTCACTGACTTCAAGTACGCCCTGCAACATGGAGAAAACATCTTCACCGACGATACCGCGTTCGCGTGCTTCATCCAGCACTTCGGTTAATTCGTCGATGTCACGTGGCTCGCCGCTTAACGATTCGGCAATTCGTTGCAACCATCGTCCTGTTTTAGTGGACTCCCGATCTGAATCGTCATTCATTGATTTGCCTACACATGCATGTCATTACTCATACGGATTTGTAAAACCAAACTGTTGCATCACTGCCACCTCAAGGGCTTCCATTACCTTGGCATCGCGTGCAGTTTCATGATCATACCCCAACAAATGCAATACACCATGGATCACCATATGTGCCCAATGAGAATCAGGTTTTTTCTCCTGTTCGCTTGCTTCTCGGGCGACCACCGCTGCGCAAATAGCAAGATCACCCAAAACGTATGCACTACCATCACTCATAAATTCAATCATCGAACCATCAACGGGAAATGACAACACATTAGTAGCCTTATCTTTGCCACGCCAGTGGTAATTAAGATGACGACTTTCTTTTGAATCTACAATACGCAATGACACCTGTGCGGCAAGAATTGCTTTGCGACGCTTTTTGCCGCGACTTGCGCCGAGATGAATGTGGGAATGCGCCAGATACGCGGCCTGTGCCCATTCGCGCAACCGTCTTACATGAGGCACGCCGCGTCGACCTGTGCCAAATTGCACTTCCAACAATAAGGGCATCTGCGATTGTTTAGCTCGCGGCATCTGCTGGAGGGATATATATATTCGACGATTTATTCGCAGCTTGTTGTGACTGCGCCTGCTCATATGCCTGAACAATGCGTTGCACCAAAGGATGCCGCACGACATCCTTTGAATTGAACAGGCTGAATGCCACGCCTTTAACATTGGGCAGAATATCCATGACATGACGCAAACCCGAGGTTTGATGACGTGGTAAGTCGGTCTGCGTGATATCGCCAGTCACAACCACTTTGGAACCGAACCCAATGCGTGTCAAAAACATTTTCATTTGTTCGATGGTCGTGTTCTGTGCTTCATCCAGGATGATGAAAGAATCATTCAATGAACGACCGCGCATAAATGCTAGTGGTGCCACTTCAATGATATTGCGTTCAATCGCTTTGCCCACGCGATCAAACCCCATCATGTCATATAGTGCATCGTACATAGGTCGCAAATAGGGATCCACTTTTTGCGTAAGATCGCCTGGCAGAAATCCCAACCGTTCACCCGCCTCCACCGCAGGACGAACCAATACAATGCGACGTACATGATCAGATTGCAGTGCATCCACGGCACACGCTACTGCCAGATAAGTTTTACCTGTGCCAGCAGGACCAATACCAAAGGTCAAATCATGGTTGCGAATGTTGCTTAAGTATTGACGCTGATTAAAACCACGACCCCGAATACCACCATGGTAAGTTTGAATCACGGGATCTTTTTGTTGCTCTTGCACCAGAGCCGTATCTTCCACCACTTCACTTTCATCATGAATACACAGATGCACGCGATTCGGCGTCAATGCTTCTTTATCGGCAAGACTGAGCAACTGCTGCAACACTTTTAAAGCCATGTCAATGGCGATTTGTGTTGCACCTATGATTTGTAATTCCGCACCGCGTCGACGGATTTCTACATTAAGACGCGACTCTACTTGATGTAGATTTTCATCCATCGGTCCAACGAAATTGGCCAATGTGTCATTATCAACATCGTTCAGTAATAACTCACGAATGATAGGTTGCGGTTCAGGTTGTACGGCGTTCACAAAGTTTAATATGCTCTTTAAATTAGATTGCTACAGCTCGACTTTCGGCGATCACGGGTGTGGTCACGCTTTCACCTGACTGCAATAGACGACCACGCAACGAACTGCGTATTGCTCCAGTGATCAGCACTTCTGCAAATTGATTAATCAATGATTCGGGTCCGTCAAAATTAACCCAATGCATGTTTTCAGTACGACCCGCCAATTGCTTTACATCTTTGGTAGAGGTCTTCAAAACCAGTATACGCTGCACGGTACCCACCATTGCTTCGCTGATGGCTAATGACTGTGCATTGATACGTGCTTGTAATCGATCAAGTCGATGGAGTTTTTCTTCATATGAAACTTCATCCAGTAAGGATGCTGCAGGCGTACCGGGACGACGACTGTAAATAAAACTGAATGACTGATCAAAGCCAATCGTGGCAATCAAGTTCATCGTGTCCATGAAGTCTTTTTCGGTTTCACCCGGAAAGCCCACAATAAAATCCGACGAGATACTGATGTCGGGACGCACTTCGCGTAGCTTGCGAATCTTTTGCTTGTATTCGATGGCCGTATGTCGACGACCCATCAATGACAACACACGATCAGAACCACTCTGCACGGGCAGGTGCAGGTAGTTGGCAAGTTTGGGCACATCGCGATACGCCGCAATTAGTGCATCGTTGAATTCCACGGGATGTGATGTCGTAAAACGAATCAACTCAATACCTTCCACTTCTGCAACATGACGAATCAAGGTAGCAAGATCGCACTCTTCTCCATCGCTCATCTCACCGCAGTAAGCATTGACTGTTTGCCCCAGCAGATTGATTTCTTTTACACCCTGTGCCGCCAACTTGCGCACTTCTTCCATCACTTGTTCAAAGGGCCGACTGACTTCTTCACCGCGTGTGTAAGGCACCACACAAAACGTGCAAAACTTACTACAGCCTTCGATGATGGAAATGAATGCGGTTGCGCCTTCAGCACGCGGTGTTGGCAGATGATCAAATTTTTCAACTTCGGGAAAACTGACATCAACCTGCGAACGGCCGGTGCTTTTCAACTCATCAATCATCTGTGGCAGACGATGTAGAGTTTGCGGTCCAAACACCAAATCAACATAGGGTGCTCGGGCTGTAATCCCCGCACCTTCCTGACTGGCCACACACCCACCCACACCAATAATAGTGGCGGGCTTGCGTTGTTTAATTTCGCGCCAACGGCCCAGTAATGAAAAAACCTTTTCCTGAGCTTTTTCGCGAATGGAGCAAGTATTAAGCAGTAACACATCCGCTTGCTCAACATCCTCGGTGAACTCGAATCCAGCCGCCGCATTTAATACATCAAGCATTTTCGCGGAGTCGTACTCATTCATCTGACAGCCGAAGGTATGAATATGCAATTTAGGCATGGAAAGGCGGGATTTGGTATCTCAAAAAATGGAAGGCAAGCATACGGCCAATGACTGTCTTTTGCCAATTTTCGACGGAAAAATTGTTCGAATGGCGGGTAAATGACATAAGAAAAAGCCCTCTCCCGCGAAGCATTATAATAACCATGCAATAAACATCAGGACTGCTATTCTTAAGTCATCATGCATACCACTATTGCACCGACATCATCTTCAGTTCGCTGGCACTTGTTCATTCCCAAACTGTACACCGTACTGAGTGAAGGCTATGACCTTGGAAAATTCAACAAGGATTTGATTGCCGGGCTCACCGTTGCAATCGTCGCACTGCCACTTGCGATGGCATTGGCCATTGCCAGTGGCGCAACGCCAGACAAAGGATTAATCACCGCCGTCATCGCAGGCTTTCTCATTTCTGCACTGGGTGGTAGTCGCTTTTCAATTGGTGGTCCCACCGGCGCATTTGTTGTCGTGGTCTACAACGTGATAGATAAATTTGGTTACAACGGATTGTTGATTGCAACTCTTATGGCAGGAATATTATTAATCATTGCCGGATTTGCGAAACTGGGCACCTGGATCAAGTACATTCCTGAGCCCGTGATAACCGGATTTACCTCCGGCATTGCGGTCATTATTTTTTCGAGCCAGATAAAAGAGTTCTTTGGTTTAGCAATGGATAAAGTGCCCGCAGAATTCATTGCACAGTGGTCTGCCTTCTGGATCCATCGCGATACCATCAACTTACAAGTATTGGCGGTTGCAATGTCCGCGTTATTATTGATTGTTGTATTGCGTCGATTCGCACCAAGACAGCCCGGTTTCTTATACGCAGTTATAGCAGGCACCTTGGTCACTTGGGCTTTGCATTTAAATATTCCTACCATTGGCAGCCGCTTCGGTTCAGTGAGCGCATCATTACCAATGCCCACGTTGCCTGCGTGGTCATTTATACAAATCAAAGCGCTAGTGCCCAGCGCTTTTACCATCGCATTTCTTGCCGGCGTTGAGTCTTTGCTCTGTGCCATGGTGGCAGATGGCATGACGGGACGTCGACATCGGTCCAATTGCGAACTGGTAGCACAAGGAATCGCCAGTCTTGCCTCGGCATTGTTCAGTGGCTTGCCAGCCACCGGGGCGATCGCACGCACTGCAACCAGCATTCGCGCTGGCGCAGTTTCGCCAATCGCAGGCATGTTACACGCGACATTTCTCTTGTTGTTTATGTTGTTGCTGTCGCGGTTGATTATCTTCATACCGCTGGCCGCACTTGCCGCAGTATTATTTATGGTTGCGTGGAATATGAGTGAACGACAACGTTTCATTCACTTGTTGCGTGCACCATGGGGAGATCGCGCTGTCCTGTTGATCACCTTTGCATTGACAGTGATGGTTGACCTGACAGTCGCCATTGAAGTGGGTGTCGTACTGGCTTCGATATTGTTCATGCATCGCATGGCTGAAGCGGTGGCCATTCAGACTCATCATACCTTGATCATCGACGATATCGATGATTCAGCGATTGAACAAAACAATGTGAACGCAAGAACAATATTGGCAAAAGATATACAGGTTGTCGAGTTGCGAGGCCCATTCTTCTTTGGTGTCGCCAGTCGCTTGAGTGAAGTGCTTGATCGAATAAAAAAACCACAGCGTGCCTTTGTACTGCGGCTATACGACGTACCCTTGATTGACGCAACCGGCATTGGCGCCATCACCGAATTGGTCAAGCGTTTGGCAAGACACAAATCAAAACTTGTATTGTGTGAAATGCAACCCGCAGTGCGAGACACGTTGCAACAGATGGGATTGTTTGATTATCCCGATATTGTGTGTTGTGACACGCTGGAAGAGGTCATCAAAGTGCTGGAGAATAAATAATCACAGCATTCATTCTATTCCTCCTCGGTGGTCGTTTATGCCTCACGATCAAAGTATTTATCGAATTATTAGAGGCAGTAACTGTTTCTGGAATCCGCTCATGCTGAGCCTGACATTCGTCATGCCGAGTCTGTCGAAGCATTCTGTTTGGATCGACTTGATACACTGTGATGATGGAATGGTTTGTGTATAGATCATTATCAGAGTTTATCAATAGCGCGAATTACTGTTGTAAGACAGGTTGTCCAATATCGGGCATTCTGGACGATGATCGCCATGACAATGTGTAGTCAAATTGGTCAGTGTTGCACGTATGCTTTCTAGTTGTTCGATTTTCTGATCTAACTCGGCAATCTGTTTCAAAGCAAGACGCTTTACTTCAGCACTGGTTCGGCGATGATTACGCCATAAACTTAGAAGATGTCCAGTTTCCTTTAGTGAAAAACCGAGATCGCGCGCATGCTTGATAAAATGCAATGTGTGCAAATCCTGTGAGTTATATACACGATAGTCGCCTGTTGTTCGTGAAGGCTTGGGGATCAAGCGTAGCGATTCGTAATATCGAATCATTTTTGCGCTTACTCCTGTTAATTTAGCCGCTCGCCCAATACGGTAATACCCTTGCCGCTGAGCGACAGACAACTCTTTCACGACTTGATTCTGAGCAGGCATAAAGCTCTCCGATGAATATCGGCATAAATAATAAACCTTCCCATTGTAGTAAGGTCTAGTATTTATGCTATGGAGTCGACAGCTTATAAATAACAACATCAATTTCTTTGGATAAAGGCAATTATTTTTTAGATAAGCTGTACAAAGCAGAATCATTCATAAAGAAAGCTTCGCTCCTGTTGACCTTACCACCGTGGGAATCTTCATACTGAAGCCATCATAGTGTTTGCTTCAGCATATTACTTAACCAATTAAAGTAATAAAGGAGATTTGATCATGGCTTCCCGACGTGAATTTATTACTCGCTCAATGGGCGCATTAGTACTTGCTAACAATATCAGTCGAGTGAGCGCAGAAGATCTCTCACCGCCTGTATTTCTCGATTACTCCCAAGATCAACTGGACATATTATTTGATCAGGCATCATGGGCTCCGCAAATGAAGGAACTTGAGAACCAACTGAGTGCCGCGAGTATGGATGTTCGTCATCACATGTCACCCAAGACAGTTCAATATGGGAAAAGTGACGCTGAAGTGCTGGACATTTTTTCACCACCTGATGTCAGCCATGCCCCAGTGATGATATTCATTCATGGTGGCGCCTGGATAAGGCTTACCAAGGATGACGCTTCTTACCCTGCGGCCTTCTTTAATAAAAATGGAGTGATTTACATTGCGCCTAATTATGCCCCGCTCTCTAGCGTAACCATGCCAGAAATAGTTGAGCAATGTCGTCGCGCAGTTGAATGGGTAGCGCTCAATGCTAAGAATTTCGGTGGCGATATCAACCGGATATTTTTAGCGGGTCATTCCGCAGGCGCTCATTTAACTGGGTGCATGCTAACCACTGACTGGGCGAGCCGTGGGCTTTCGGTTAATCCAATAAAAGAAGCACTTCTGCTAAGCGGTCTATATGAAATGCGTCCGGTAGTGCTCTCATCACGGCGCTCCTATATTCATTTGAATAAGGAAGAGATAAATGAATTGAGCCCAATTCGTCACCTTAACCGGATTGAAACTCCTGTCAATATTGTTACAGCCGATCAGGACAGCCCGGAATTTAAAAGGCAATCTGAAGTATTCGCATCTGCTCTGAATGGTATGGGATTGCTTAAGAAA
>JAICKZ010000290.1 GCA_025927665.1 Steroidobacteraceae bacterium
AGCAACGCTGTTTTGAATGCATCAGTCCGATCAATGGGCAATTGATCACTTCCATCTCTTCTTGCGATGGCATCGACATTGATCGCGCTGTAATTGCAGCGCGCAAGAGTTTTAACCAAGGTGCATGGTCTCGTTCATCTCCGGCGCATCGTAAGCAAGTATTACTTAAGTTCGCTGAGTTGATTGAAGCTCATACAGAAGAACTGGCATTGTTGGAAACGCTCGACATGGGTAAGCCCATTCGTTACAGCGTAAGTGTGGACATTCCTGCCACAGTACGTTGTCTGCGTTGGTATGCCGAAGCGATTGATAAGTTATATGGTGAGGTGGCGCCGACATCGAACGATGTACTGGCTACCGTTATTCGCGAGCCGGTTGGTGTGGTGGGCATCATCGTGCCGTGGAATTTTCCGTTGCTGATGGCGGCCTGGAAGTTTGCACCTGCATTGGTGGCCGGTAATTCCATTGTGATCAAGCCTTCGGAAAAATCGTCACTCACTGTATTGCGAATTGCAGCACTCGCCAGTGAGGCAGGCATTCCCGATGGTGTATTCAATGCAGTACCAGGATTGGGGCAAGTAGCAGGTAAGGCACTGGCGTTACACCATGATGTCGATTGCATTGCTTTCACCGGTTCAACTGCAACGGGAAAATTGATGATGCAGTATGCAGGTCAATCGAATCTCAAACGCGTGTGGCTAGAGTGTGGCGGCAAATCCGCAAACATTGTGATGCCCGATGCAGTTAAGCACGCGGATGATTTGGAACAAGTAGCGCGCAGTGCAGCCGCTGCCATTTATTTTAATCAAGGTGAAATGTGTTCGGCAGGTTCGCGTTTGCTGGTACACGAAGACATATGTGAAACTTTGTTGCAGCGAATTGAATCCTACGCACAGCAATATCGTCCCGGCAATCCACTGAATGAAACCATCAAGCTTGGTGCGATGGTAGATGAAGCACAGATGCACAAAGTGATTTCGTATATACAGTCGGGAAGTGATGAAGGTGCAACACTACGCTTTGGTGGACGACAACTCATGCAATCGGATGGTGGTTACTATATCGAACCCACTTTATTTGAGTCAGTGAAATCGCAGATGAAGATTGCACAGGAAGAAATCTTTGGCCCGGTATTATCGGTGATGACATTTAAAGACGAAGCGCAAGCCTTACAAATTGCCAATGATGTTGTATTTGGTTTGGCAGCGGCGGTGTGGACGCATGACATCAATGCTGCACATCGCATGTCGCGCGCATTACGTGCTGGCGTAGTGTACGTTAATTGTTATGACGAGGATGACATTACCGTACCCTTCGGTGGATACAAACAGTCCGGCTTTGGTCGAGATAAATCATTGCATGCACTTGATAAATATACTGAACTTAAAACTACTTGGATAAAAACTTCTGCATCATGATGTTGTTGTCGTCTAATGCATGTGCAAGCCACCATTGATGGAATAATCTGCGCCGGTGGTAAAACCTGCATCTTCTGAAGCCAACCAGCTGACCAATGAAGCGATTTCATCCGGTTCGCCCAAGCGCTTCATTGGGATGGACGAGATAATCTGACTGAGTACATCGGGACGAATGGTTCGTACCATCTGCGTGCCAATGTATCCCGGCGATACGGTGTTAACGGTGACGCCATGATTGGCGACTTCAAGCGCCAATGCCATGCTAAAGCCATGAATACCCGCTTTCGCAGTGGCATAGTTGGTTTGACCAAACTGGCCTTTCTGACCGTTCACGGATGAGATATTGATAATGCGACCCCAACGGCGTTCGACCATGTCATCAATCACTTGTTTTGTGACATTAAACATACTATTCAAGTTGGTATTGATCACTTGTTGCCACTGATCACGATCCATTTTGCGAAACGTGGCATCGCGTGTAATACCAGCGCTGTTCACTAGAATATCTACCAGACCGACTTCGGCTTTAACTTTGTCAAACGCATTCTTTGTAGATTGCCAATCACCTACATTGCCTTCGGATGCAATCACTTCAAAACCTTCATTGCGCATAGTTTCAAGCCAGCTGTTTTTGCGTGGTGAGTTGGGTCCACAACCTGCAATGACAGTGTAACCTTGATTGCAAAAACGTTTGCAAATGGCAGTGCCGATGCCGCCCATACCGCCGGTGACATAAGCAATTCTTTTTGTGGTCATAACGGCCTCTGACATCGATAATAACTTGAATCAAAAATGAATCACATCATACGACGGATATATTTATTTTGTATGCGATTTACTTCATAGACATATCGGTTACCGAATGAAATCGAAGGATAGCGTTGGATGATAGAGGATAGTAACTAAATGAAGATATGACGCTGTTTCAAGTGGGTGGGTTAGAGTTCTTTCGCATTACCTATTCACAACCGGAGCACTATTGCATCGAAAGAATACTCCACGTCACCACATCAAATCGTCAGGCACTTTGTGATCGGCATACGGATCATTTCCAACAGGTGCAGATTGACTTTCAACACTCAGGTTTACGACGGCTTTGCTTTCGCGTTCGCGAATTCGCTCGGCAATTTCTTTTGGCACCAACTCGTACTTACCATCGCAACGTACAATGGCTAACACCTCACGATTGATTTGTTCACGTAACGTGGGGGTCACATAAATTCGCTTGATCGCTTTGTTGTCAATAAAGTTGAAAACCAATTCACATTCCTCTGAACGAACAATGCGATGTTCGGCAATCAGTTGACGTATTTGCGCCCAACGCGCATTGCGCTCGGCTTTTTCTTGTTTCTTGCGATTGAGTTCCTGATCTCGAGCGGCTTTCTCGGCTTGGGCTTTTTGTGCAGCAACTACACGCGGATCAGGTTGTTCGCGTTGCTTTTTTGATTGTGGTGATGGACGAGTTTGTTGCTCAGCTTTTTTCACCTGTTTTTGTGTAACCAGGCCAGCCTGCAATAATTGCTCACGTAGCGATAAACTCATGACGAACTCGATGTCGATGCATTGGATAGAGAAGAAGTTACCTCACATTTGCTGTGGCGACAATGGGATTGTTGAATGCCACTGGCAATCTCCGGGTAAATTATCCGGGTGAATTATAATTAGTGGTGCGGCTTGTTCGATGATCGCTTACGAAAATGCATCAGTGCCGCAATAATAGCGAGTGCACCTATTACTTCATGCGTTACGCTTACTGCGTGTCGAGGTGCATCATCGACCACGTAGTAGAGTGCATAACCCGTTATCGCCAGTGCAATGGCGATGACCACCATTATTGGGCCGTGCAAATGAGTACGCCATTGATGCCAGCGTAGGCTTACATGCGTACTGCCAATCCAGCCCAGCAAAAAAATTGTCAGTAATGCCAGTACGCCGTGAACACGAATGACAGTAGGTTCCCAAGGATTTGGAGTACTACCAAATTCAGAAACGGTTGGAAAAAAATAATGCAACACGATCCATGCAATACCACTGCACCATAACAGTAAACTGCAGTATACGACCCCTGCAAGTATCCGCGCCGACACGAGTCGACGCATAGCGGATGAGGTATGATGCTGATGTTGATTCATGGAGATGGCACTTGGAACAGAGTTTGCCATAGTGCAAATACCCAACGTACGCCTTGAGTGACGTGTTCACACGATAGCGTTGAGCCAGCAATATTTTTGATGTCTATAGGGAATCGCAGTTGGTCCAAATTATCGCGATCAACAAATTGCTTACGCCAATTATTATTGCGTACTTGACTGCCATGGCTTTCACGATAACTCAATATCTCTAGTTGACCCAATTTGCCGCTATTATTGATAGCAATGGCATAGGTG
>JAICKZ010000291.1 GCA_025927665.1 Steroidobacteraceae bacterium
GAGGAAATTCACCAGGTCGTAACGCATGATCTAGTGACGTTACAAAGCGGTAGCAATATCGATATCACAGCCGGTCAAGATGCCAATCTAATTGGCACTAATATGACGGCGGATAACAGCATCGCCATCAGCGCAAGTCGCGATACCAACATCAGTGCCGTGGTCGATTCGGTTTATGATTACAAAAGAGATACCAAGAAAGGTTTCTTTAGTAGCAAAACTCATATTGATGAAACCAAAAAGGAAACCGCAACCGGTGGTGTGCTTAATGCCGCTGGCAATGTCAGCATCAATACGCACACCGATCAGCAAGGTGAACTGATTGGCGAGAAGAGCGGCAATGTCAATTTGCTGGGTGCGGCAATCAACGCTGGTGGTGCAGTGGCCATCTCTGCGGATGAAGGTGTGAATGTGAGTGGCTTGCAATTGCAATCAGTGGACTATCATCAAACAAAATCTTCTGGCATGTTTGGACTCAAGAAGAGCGATATTGGCACTGCCACATCACAACAAACATTGGAAAACGCTTCAATTACGGCCGGCAACGCTGTTTACTTGATTTCCGGTCGAGATATCAATCTGGTCGCAGCAGATGTGCGTGCCCATGGTGATATCAATCTACAAGCCGTGGATCAACTGATCATTGCGGCTGGCGATGTCGTGACGCAGACGCAGCATTGGGCTGAAAAGTCCAGTATTTTAAGTGGCGGCAGTTTGTATAAGAAAACAGAACATCGCGATGGTACTACCTCGTTAACTGGTCAGGCATCCAACATCGTTGCTGGTGGCGCAGTGAATGCGCAGGTTGGCGAAGCACGTATTGTTGGCTCGAATGTGAGTGGTGATGCGGGCGTTGATATTTCTGCTGACAGTGGCGATATCGACGTCACGACATATCAATCGCACAGTGAAAGTTTCAGCAAAGATATGGAAATCAAGATTGGTATGGGAGATATCGTCAAGACAATGACGCGACCCGATCAATTGATCAAAACAAAAAATGGCCGTGTCACCATGACCGTTGCCTCAGCCAACTATGACGACATAGATACCAAGACCACTGTTGATAAAAACGTGGCAAGCGAGATTCAGAGCCAGGGCAATGTCATCCTGCAAGCGACTGCGGGTAGCGTTAATGTTGTGGGCTCGCGCATAGCCGCTGATACGGATGGCAAGAACGGCGGTGCGGTTGGTTTAAGTGGCGCCACGGGTGTGAATATCATCGAAGCCAACAACACTTATCAGAAAGAGACCAAAGAAATTCACGGCTCTGCGGAAGTGAGCGTGGTGGTGCAGCATCAAGCGGTTGAAGTAGTGATGGCGATGAAGGGAGTACTGGCTGCAAAGGATAAACTTGCCCAGTCAAAGCGTGAGTACACGGACTACAAACGCAATCGCGATCAATTGCAGCAACAGCTTTCGCAACTTGAAAGTGATTTTGCCAATCATGTACCCGGCGTCAGCAAAGATGATGTCATGGAGTTGCGCGCACTGTTGCAAGATGTGAAGGATGATGAAGAGTACTACCAGGCAGGAGTGGCGCTGGCAGCGGCTAATTTGGCCACGGCAACGACCACGCTGGTACAGCAGACGATTGCAGCGGCCGCTAGTACTGGCACTTGGGGTTTTAATGCGGGTATACAGCTTGATATCGACGCCACCAAAACCGATGGCACTGAAAGCGCCTCGACGGCTCAAGGCTCATCCATCACCGGCAATCAGATCATTATTGAAACCGGTATCAATGATGCGAATGGCAAGCTGAATACACAAGGAACGCAGACAACCATTCAAGGTAGTCAGCTCATTGCGCAGCAATCCACTGCGAATGATGGATCATTGATGAAGTCCGGCATCGCCATCAATACCGGCGATCTGAGTATTCTTAACAGTCGTGATACACACGAAAGCAAGACGGTCACTGAGCATGGACATATTACTGCGCAGGTGACGGCATATGGTGCAGCGGGTGGTGCCAGTATTAGCGGCAGCTTTGATCGCAACCAGGAAGCAAGTAAGTCTAGTACGGTTAACAATAGTGAGCTTAATGCCGATAACATTTCATTGATTACCAGCAACGACATGAATATCGCCGGTGCGACAGTTCGTGCTAATGATGATCTGAATGTTGATGTCGGCGGCAATTTGAATTTGGAATCACAACAGAATCGTTACAGCAGTCGCAATAACGGCTTTGGTTTAAGTGGTGGCGTGAGTTTGGGTGGCGATGGTGGTGAAGGTGTTAACGCTGGCGTGAACATGAGCCATGGTATGAGCAGTACATATGAAACGGTGCTGACTTCATTGACAAGCGGTGGCGTTGCCAGCGTTAATGTCATCGGTAATACACAAATCACCGGTGCCTTGCTGGGTACGATCGATGCTCAAGGTCATGATGTAGGTCAACTCAACTTCAACACCGGTTCACTGATCACTACCGATCTGCGCAATACCAGCATAGGATCGCAAACCAGTGTGGGCTTCAGCACCAATATCAGTATTGGCACAAAGCCCAATACTGCAACGGAAGCGCTCAGTCCAACCAACACCGGTAATTCCACGTCAGGCACTGATCTTAAGATCAACTCCAGCAACATCAACTACACGAACTCGCAAGAAAACAGCGCCAGCAAATCACTCGCGACGCTGGGTCACGGCAATATCACCGTGGGCGGAGCTCAACTTGAAAAGGATGGACAACTCACTGATGCAGGCAATACAGAAAACTCGGTATTGTTTGCTTTAAATCGTGACACTGCAAAGACTGACAAATCTTTATGGAATAGCAACGAGAGTCAGCATGTGGATGCCAATATCGATAACCGCTTCTTCACACAGGATGGCAGAGCGGAGATTGCTAAAGAGTTTGACGAAGCCCCAGCAGCCATGCAAATGGCTGCGCAGAATGTGCCTGCACCAAACGGTGGTAACAAAGTGGAAGATGCGATTGGACAGATGTTGGACAAACTCAGTCGTTGGACGGTTGGATTGGTCCCCAGCAACGCAACCAATGGTGGTTTGTTAGCGCAATTACCGATTCTCTTCGGCGCAGATGATATACGTGCAGGCGTCTACCAAGTACGCCCAGAGAGTGATCCTCTGGTGAACGACACAGACTATATGAAGGCGGCAGACCTCCCCTACTTCGATACTGTACAAGGACCAGGTAAGCAGAAGCTGGACGGGATGTGGGTTACGATAGCTCCGTTGACTGACATCACACTGGAAAATTCAACCTATCAAAATTTCACCAACGGTATGTTGAATAACTTGCCCAAGTCATTGATAAATGCGATGGAACAAACGGGATCAAGTACAGTGACCGAATTTTATAATCCGTCGCACGGTATTCTCGGAGATCTACTCGAATCAGGTGTGGATAAATTCGGTGGAAATAACATCATTCACTCAGGAATAGCTCGACAAGCGGGTGAGTTTATTCAAGACGTAACCATGGCAAGAGGTGAAGTTGCAGGAACTAACTTTGTTGGCCATTCGCAGGGAACTTTGCTTCTTAATGCTGGTTTGACAACATTGGATAAGGGCAGTTTTTCATCTATTGAATTTACCGATAAAACCACGCCAACCTTCTTCATTAACGGTGCGGCGGTTAATGCGCAGACAATGATGGATTCGACAAACAGTTTGGGTTTTCAATTCGTTGGATCGAGCACCAACAAGGATGACCTGGTCGGAGAACTGTTAGGTGGTAATCAAGGCGTTTACCTTACGAAGCAAGATTCCCCCACAAGCAGGCCTATTTTGGATCGATGTTTAAGTGTCACCTATATAACAAAA
>JAICKZ010000269.1 GCA_025927665.1 Steroidobacteraceae bacterium
GCATCGACGGCGTGATCCATGGAATATATTTGGCTGATTGTTTTATGAATACTGCAGTCAAAACATCCATTGTTCTGATTGAGGATGATCAAAGACTATATGATTTGATCAGCCGCTATCTTGAAACACAAGGCTACGCTGTGACTGTAGTCGATCGAGGTGATCATGCTGTAACACGCGTGTTGCAGGACATACCTGATATGGTCATCCTTGATATTGGCTTACCAGGTCAAGATGGTTTTTCAATTTGCCAACAATTACGACCCGCATATCAAGGTCCAATTTTAATTCTTACGGCTCGTGGTAACGACATCGATCATGTGTTGGGATTGGAACTGGGCGCTGATGACTATGTCATCAAGCCTATTGAGCCACGCGTACTGTTGGCACGGATCAAAGTCCTATTGCGGCGTAATAGTGCTCAATCTAATACATCAACTAGATGTTTGAAATTTGGACGATTGCTCATTAATACGACTGCTCGCTCGGTAAAAATGGACGGACATGAAATAATACTTTCCAGTCATGAATTTGATTTGCTGATGCAGTTGGCCATGCATGCCGGCGAGATCCAATCGCGTGAGTCACTGTTTCAGCAATTGTATGGTCGCGAGTACAACGGATTAGATCGTATGCTCGATATCCGAATATCGCACCTGCGAAAAAAATTGGACGACGATGCTGATAATCCTACACGTATAAAAACGATATGGGGACAAGGGTATTTGTTTGTCCCAGATGCATGGTAGTTTGGGATATGTCATGACACGCCATTTTCTCGTGTTGTATTTCCTCATTGTGATTACATTGGTAACCACCAGTTGGGGACAGGATCAGTTATGGCAAGCGTATGGGCCGCGTGATGTCAGTGATGATGGATCATTAGTAATTGCATTTACGGCCATTGAAAGCCAGTTGCGCGCGCAACCTAAAGACAAATGGCCTTACGTCATCGCTAACATTGCTGCAGGGAGTAATGCCAATATCGAATTACTGAGTCTGGCAGATGTTGCTGGAAAGGACACATTGACAAGATTGCAGCACGGTGACATCGCTTATATGCAAACTGAGGATGGGGAATCCTGGAAATTAAAACAGATCAATCAGGACTATGTATTGGCTTTCAAGTCTATTGAATTGATGCCCCAACGTAGTACCTTAGAATGGTCAGTGACTCTACTTTTTTATGCAACGATTGCTTTGGTTCTGATGATTTGGTTATGGCCATTGACACGTGACCTGCGACGCTTAGAAGCGGCTGCAGCACAATATGGCAATAAGCAATGGAGTTTTGATGCAAAGATCAAAACCCATTCACTGATACATCGACTTGCTGAGGCATTTCGTAAGATGGCGGTACGTATTGATGGATTGATCGCATCTCACAAAGATATGGCCAATGCCATCTCTCATGAAATCAAGACACCCTTATCGCGTATGCAGTTTGAAATTGAACTGGCGCAGCAGGCTGGAAGCGTTAGCGAAGTAAACGCTTCGCTTTTGAATATCAGATCCGATATTGCTGCAATCAACGATTTGGTCACAGCGACAATGGAATACGCAATTCTCGAGCGCGCTGACATTACATTAAATATCGCACAGCATGATTTAACCAAGCTCATTCCTGCGATCTTAGCGTCAGTACAGCGCGATGTGCAGGCAAGTACTCAATTCGAAATCAATATCTCCACCAACGCAACTTGTGTCATTTGCGATGGCCACTTATTTGAAACCATGCTCAGGAACTTGCTTTACAACGCGAGCAGATACGCTAAACGCAATATTCATGTGACGTTTGATTTGTGTGAAGGATCGTATCGATTGATTGTCGAAGATGACGGTCCCGGTATTCCGGAACAGGATCTACAACGCGTATTCGACTCGTTTGTGCAACTTGATCAAAATAAGCGAAAAGGTAAAGGGTTTGGATTGGGACTGGCCATCGTTAAACGGGCTTTAGAGTGGCACGAAGGTAAAGTTGAAGCTTCACGTTCCTCGCTCGGCGGCGCAAAAATTTTACTGAGTTGGCCAATCTCTGTGCTTGACGACTAACGCATAAGTTCTTGGTTGTATTCACGTCGTAATTGCTTTCATCGATACTTGCCTTACACTGAATGTCTTTAATATTGAAACAACGACATCATGAGTACAGTTCCAGTTATCGCCATTGATGGTCCTAGTGGTTCGGGCAAGGGAACGCTCGCACGTTTGTTGGCCGTACATTTGGGATGGAACCTGTTGGATAGCGGTGCGTTGTATCGATTGCTCGCACTCGCAGGCTCTCGAGTGGGTGCCGATCCGCATGATGAAGCCGCACATGCCGCGTTGGCCGGCACGATGAACATCCGTTTCTCCGGTGATGCGTCGGGTGAAGAACAAATTTGGTTGGGTAGTGTGGAGGTCAGTCGGGAAATTCGCACCGAACGAGCAGGCGAAGGCGCTTCTCGGGTTGCCGCCATGCCCAGCGTGCGTGCTGCATTAATGGAACGTCAACGACGGTTTGCGCAAGAGCCGGGATTGGTGGCAGACGGTCGCGATATGGGCACCGTGGTGTTCCCAGATGCACGATTGAAGGTTTTTCTTACTGCCAGTGCCGCAGAACGGGCTAAAAGACGCTATAAGCAGTTGAAGGACAAGGGTTTCGATGTTAGCCTTGCCGCCCTTTCGCAAGAGCTGGCGGAGCGTGACCAGCGCGATGCAAATCGTGCCGTGTCGCCCCTTAAACCCGCTGTCGATGCCGAGTTGATTGACAACACCGGCATGTCGATTGAGCAGGTGGTGCAAGCTGTGCTGGACCTCGCGAAGACGCGCAAGCTTTGTTAATGATCAATGGGCTAATCATCAATGGATTTGTAATCCATATATTAAGCGCTGATTCGTGCTGGGTTGTTCGATTAATAAATCAACCGGTACATTGTGAACGAGTTCGAGACGTCATGCAGGATGCGTGGCGATTTACCATCACCCCTGGTTTTTGGGAAAAGAGCCTGGGCAATATTTAGGGTCGAATGACCCAAGAGTTCACATGTCAGAAAGTTTTGCTCAACTGTTAGAAGAAAGTTTTTCAACCAAGGCTATCAAGCCCGGTGCCATTCTCACTGGTATCGTGATGTCGATCAGCCCCGATGTGGTGATCGTTAATGCTGGTTTGAAAAGCGAAGCGGTGATTGATATTGCTCAGTTCAAAAATGAATTGGGTGAAGTGGAAGTACAAGTCGGCGATGAAGTAGAAGTTGCGCTCGACAGCATGGAAGATGGCTCAGGCGAAACGCGTCTGTCCCGCGAAAAAGCCAAGCGTGCACGCACCTGGACGCGCCTTGAAGAAAGCTTTGAAAAGCAAGAAATCGTTAAAGGCATGATCAATGGTCGTGTTAAAGGCGGCTTTACAGTAGAAATCGATTTTGTTCGCGCCTTCCTGCCAGGTTCATTGGTGGATGTGCGTCCGGTGCGCGATCCTTCGTATCTCGAAGGCAAAGTGCTGGAATTCAAGGTCATTAAGCTCGATCAAAAACGCAACAATGTCGTTGTGTCACGTCGTGCAGTGGTTGAACAGGAAAATAGCGAAGAGCGTTCTGAGTTGCTCGACAAGTTGCAAGAAGGTGCAATGGTTAAGGGCACAATCAAGAACTTGACTGACTACGGTGCCTTCGTTGATCTCGGTGGCATTGATGGTCTATTGCACATCACTGATATGGCATGGAAGCGCGTTAAGCATCCATCGGAAGTGGTGCAAGTGGGTCAGGAGATCGAAGTACGTATTCTCAAGTTCGATCGTGAACGTCAACGTGTCAGCTTAGGTATCAAGCAACTGGGTAGCGATCCGTGGCAGAACATCGCACGTCGTTATCCAACCGGCACTCGTCTGTTCGGTAAAGTCACCAACATTGCGGACTATGGTTGCTTCGTTGAAATCGAAGAAGGTGTGGAAGGCCTGGTGCATGTGTCCGAAATGGATTGGACCAATAAGAACGTTGCACCTGCCAAAGTGGTTCATGCCGGTCAGGAAGTGGAAGTGATGGTGCTCGATATCGATGAAGAGCGTCGTCGTATTTCGCTGGGCTTGAAACAGTGCAAAGCCAATCCATGGAAAGAGTTTGGTGATAATTGTAATCGTGGTGATCACGTCAGTGGTCAAATCAAGTCCATTACCGATTTCGGTATCTTCATTGGCTTGAATGGCGGTATTGATGGTTTGATTCATTTGTCTGATATTTCTTGGGATGTACCTGGCGAAGAAGCAGTGCGTAATTACCAGAAAGGTCAAACTGTAGAAGCCATGGTGTTGGCCATTGATCCCGAGCGTGAACGTATTTCGC
>JAICKZ010000057.1 GCA_025927665.1 Steroidobacteraceae bacterium
AAAGAATGGTTATCGTGCAGATCAAGTCCAAGCCTTCTTACCGTCACCGATGGCAACAGCAACCGCGATGTATCATTCGGGTAAGAATCCGCTTCGCAAGGTGACACGCGACAGTGAAGCAGTAATGATTCCCAAAGGCCTGAAAATAAGACGCTTACATAAAGCCTTCTTGCGTTGGCACGATGCGAATAACTGGCCATTGATTCGTGATGCGCTAAAAGAAATGGGACGCGCCGATTTAATCGGCCCGGGCAAACATCACTTAATTCCCGCATGGCAACCGCAAGGCACAGGTGAACAATACGAAGGTGCACGTAAGCCGCATAAGTTACGCAATGGTCAGGTGACGAATGCAGTGACCAAGACGACACCAATGCGTACTCAACATACGGGATTGAAGGGAGTGAGTATTCCCAGAGTGAAAAGTGCGAAAGCATCAACGCATAAGTCGCAACATAAACGCTAAAGTATTAAGAAACGTCAGACACTGAATGCCGCAATCAAGACATTGCTTACTTCAAGCATTGCTGACAATCTTACCGATAATTTCACTGACGTTAGAAAGCATTTCGATTGGAAGAATCTATTAGCTTCATACCGACATTCATCGATAAGCAGAAGCTTGACTTCGTCATTGATGTACTTATTGTAGAAGTTAACTGCTGGTATTTAAGTGTCATCATGACAAAATACGCTTTATTGCGTTGAGAAAATCTTATGCCGATTCGTACCGTTCTAAAAATGGGTGATCCACTGTTACTTAAAACGGCAGAGCCCATCGCGCAATTCGATACGCCCGAGTTACATGCCTTGATCGAAGACATGCTTGATACCATGAAGGAAAAAAATGGCGCAGGTATTGCCGCACCACAAATTGGCATATCAAAACAAGTGGTCATTTTTGGAGGCGTGAAAAGCCCCCGTTATCCCGATGCAGAGCTGGTACCTTTTACCGTATTGATCAATCCGCAACTCCTGCCGCTTAGCGATGAGATGCAGGACGATTGGGAAGGATGTCTTTCGGTGCCAAATATGCGCGGCATGGTGCCACGTTATACGCAGCTGCGTTACCAAGGTTACGATCAATTTGGCAATGCGATTGATCGCACCACAAATGGTTTTCATGCCCGCGTGGTGCAGCATGAAGTTGATCACTTATTGGGAATTCTGTATCCCATGCGAATAAAAGACATGACGAAGTTTGGATTTATAGAAGCATTGATGCCAGGACAGGATATTCAGGATGAATAGACTTCCAATTACGCGCTCATCGTAAACCTCATTCTTTTAAGCTGATACAAAACAAACACTCCTGACACCACGTTGTCAGTAGCTTTAGCGCATGATGCGACCTCTAATTCAAGCAAAGGAGAAAGATCATGACAAAGAACGCACTTAATTGGTTTGAAATTCAAGTGAGTAATATCAATCGCGCAGGCAAATTTTATGGCGCTGTACTGAAACAGGAATTGAAGCCTGGTAATTACGGTCCGCACGCCATGCAAGTATTTCAATATGAACAACCTGGTATCGGAGGCTGCTTGATCGAAGGCACTCAATACAAGCCAAGCCTTGACGGTGCTGTCATCTACTTGTCTGTCGAGAATATGGAATCAGCACTTACACGCGTCACCCAGTCAGGCGGCACAGTGATGGTAGGTCGAACGGTATTGCCGGAAAATATGGGCTGCTTTGCACATATCATCGATACCGAAGGGAATCGAGTCGGGTTGCATGCATTGAACTAGTTGCATTTGGTTTGTATAAGGGCGAGGCTTGCCCTCGTCCTTATTGAATTTTGGATTGTCGCTTGAAAAAGCCTTCGACCATTACATCGCTTCGCCATTTCGGGCCAAAGTCCTCAGCCATGCTGGCCAAGGCCGGTGTTGATTCACGAAATACCTAATGTAAACAATCATGGCAACGCAACCAAAGTTCAACAACGCTGAAATCGCGGCACTGTTCGCAGCTTATCCTAAAGAAATTAGGAGCAAGCTGTTGTTCTTGCGCCAGATGATTTTTGATGTTGCTGTCGAACTAAAAGAAGTAGGCGAACTAGAAGAAACATTGAAATGGGGACAACCCAGTTATCTTACCAGTAAAACCAAGAGTGGCAGCTTGATCAGAATTGATCAGATAAAAAATGCATACGGTAATTATGCGATGTACTTTCACTGCCAAACAACTTTGATAGATACATTTAAAGAAATGTTTCCCGATAAATTTTGCTTTGTTGGCAACAGAAGCATTATATTCAAAGCTGATGATCGCGTTCCAGTTAAAGAACTCCGTCAATGCATTGCATTGGCATTAACTTACCATCATCGCAACAAATACAAATGAACAGATCTTGCCATGCGTCGTGCTGATCGATTGTTTGAGATTGTGCATTACCTACGTGGTCGACGCCTAACCACGGCAGCGCAGTTGGCAGAATGGCTGGAAATTTCGGAACGTACTGTTTATCGCGACATTGCCGATTTGCTTGCATCGGGCATTCCGATCGATGGCGAAGCGGGTGTGGGTTATCGCTTGCAACCTAAGTTTGAATTACCTCCACTGATGTTCACACATAATGAAGTCGATGCATTGGTTGCAGGCGCCCGCGTGATGGAATCATGGGGTGGCGCAAGTCTCGCCACAGGTGCGCGCTCCGCGATTGCAAAAATCAATGCCGTGTTACCAACAGACAAGCGTCACACACTGGACGCCACGCCCGTCTTTGCGCCCAACTTTTTTATTGACGCACGCATGAGTCAACATATGGATTTATTGCGGCGTGCGATCAACGAATCGCATTATGCAGATATCGGCTATGCGGATAACGCTGCACAAGTATCGATTCGCCGCATCCGGTCATTGGGATTATTTTTTTGGGGAGATCGTTGGACATTGGGAGCATGGTGCGAGTTACGCAATAACTTTCGCAGCTTTCGATTGGATCGAATATCGCAACTGGTTATTGCTGATGAACGGTTCAACGATGAGGCGGGTAAGCGATTGAATGATTATTTGAAAGCAGTGAGTGGCAACTGATGCTCATACAAAATGAATGGCTTTAAATATATTCTGGTGTTAACAAATTCTGCTGACATTCATTTTGTAACCAATAATATCGGGCGCGCTGGAGATTACATCCCTGCGCAGACGTGCAACTTCAAGCCGACGGAATAAAGTCTTCATCGTCCTGATGTGCACGTTCCCATTTTAGAAAATCGTAATAACCGCATTTACTTTCATACGGATATTTGCGGCACACATTGGGACGTGCCTCGTAGATAGTACATTGCCGTTCCTTTGTATCAAAAAATCGGCAAATACTTTTATAAACATGATCTTTTTGATGCCGCAAAACCTGTTCGTCGTATTCCTTGGTCTTATAGTTGTAAGTGAACTTCTCGCGTGCCACTTTAGTGGATAAGCCAAAATGTTTGGCCAGGCGTTCGATGTCGTACTCGCTAACTGCAATCAGCGGATGACTGCAACAGTATCCAGGGCATTTCAAGCAATCGTAACGAGATTTCACGTGAGCCTCACGATGCAAGCAGACTTAAAGTAATTGAAGTATTCAGTATATAGACGTCGGCCCGATACGTCATTTACAAATGCCTGTGACTCGGACACTTGCTTCTGCAGGCATGCCCGGTCTATATAGTAGACAGTATTTCGGATGGCTTTAATGAAACCAGCGCCTGCCATACTCAACCCCAATTATCTGGATGAACCAGCCTTTCGCTCTCTGCTACGCAGCGACGACCAAGCTGCTTTGATGAGTGCTTATCTTGGAGCACAAATTTATTCGGAGTTACGCGAACTGGTTCTGCAAGCAGACAAGGTTAAAGCTGATCACAAAGCGCCTACGGTATATATTCTGCCAGGACTACTGGGCAGCAAGTTGGGAATTACCAAGAACAAGCAAACTGAATTGTACTGGTTTGATCCGGCCACTTTGATTCCCGGAAAACTGACGGAACTGGCCATTGGCAAACGACGTTCAATGCGTACACAAGGCGTAATGCTGCCAGGCTATATCAAATTGAAGTTGATGTTAGAGATCGCCGGTTTCAAGACTGTGTTCTATCCTTACGATTGGCGACGCAGTGCGCGAGATCTTGGCAAGCAACTGGCAGAAGTATTGATGGATGATCGCGCTAAAGAAATCATGTTGGTGGCTCATAGCATGGGCGGACTCGTCGCGCGTGCCGCTCTTAAGTATTCTTCTGGCGCTAAAGTCACTCGCGTGGTGCAACACAGCACACCGAATCTGGGATCGTTTGGATTGGTACAAGCATTGCGCGCTTCATATCCAACGGTGCGCAAGTTAGGAGCCTTGGATTTAAATCATCGAGCTGAACAATTGTCGCAACATGTATTTAACAGTTTTTACAGCTTGCATGAAATGATTCCACAGGCTTCGCACACTCCCGATTTGAACTTGTTCGATGTGCGTCAATGGCCACAGGATGAACTGACACCGCGACTCAACCGTTTGCAATTCGGTCGTCGCCTACAACGTCATTTGATGATTGCAGATCGTCGTTGTCATTCAATTGTAGGCGTGGGTCAACCCACTGCAACTCGTGTTGTTATGCGCAATGGCGAGTTTGTGTATGACATCACTGACGCTGGTGATGGCACTGTACCTATCGCATTGGCGCAATGGGAAGGTGCCAAGCACTGGTATGCATCTGAAACGCATGGTCAATTGCCACGTAATACATTGGTGTGCCAGGCAACGATTGATATTTTACGCAACGAAACAACAAAAAAATTACCACAACACTGGCATCCCAGTAAAAATCAAATCACGCAACGCAGTGAATCTGAATTGCGAGCAGTCTTGAATGGCAAAGTGCGTTGGGATCAACTATCACTAACTGAAAAGCGTGATCTGCTAGAACCGATCATTACTCCAACATTTGCTGCGTTATGTCAGCCAAATGATAAAAAAGCGTAAACAGCAAGATCATTTATTTTATAAATTAAATTTTGATCGGCACTTATGACTAATGCTTGAATAAATTCGTGTTGAAGTGCGAACAGCATCACACTCGAATTTTTACGTATAGACACAATAGCTCTCGGACGCTAGATCAGGACTTTTCAGGGGTCTTTTTGAACCCGATCTGCCCGGCCCATGTCCATACAATTTGCACTCAGGAAGTCACCCGGTAACCTGCCGGGTGACTTTTTTTATGCCTGTCTCTCTCACATTTTTTAATGATTCATAATACGCAGGCAGCAATCCGAATTGCTGACCATCGCGCAGTTTTATCAGACCGGCAACAATCTGCCGCCCACTGCTATCAAGTACCAGAATGCTAAGTCGATAGCGGATGGAGGCGCGTTTTTGCCGCAGGTGCGGCAGAGAATTGCCGTTATGGCAATTGGGCTATGACGCTGCGCGCCTTCACCAGGTAATCACGTGAAGTTATACGAGCTGGCGTCGTTTACAAAATATAGTGGCAGCGCATGGCGGCTGTTGTACTGTATGTTTTTGTCGTCAGTGTCGGTAAACACATTCGCTGCAAGTGCTCATTCCACTCTCACAGTCAGTGCCATTGTGTTACCCGTAACGCGGGTTCAACAAAATATTCCAAAGGTTTTATCCATTTCTGCTACCGATGTGGCGCGTGGTTATATTGATGTTACTGAACCCGTGGGATTGCATATCGTCAGCAATAGCAATGATGGCTTTGCGGTTGACGTATTGCCAACCAACAATCTATTTTCACATGTCGTCATGCGAGGTCTTGGCAATGATGTCGCATTGGGCATGGATGGCGGCATGATTGTGCAACGTTGGCAACATGCACAAACGATGTCGATCAATCTTCAATTTAAATTTGCACTACAACCCAATGTGCAACCAGGCGACTATGCGTTTCCACTGCATATGAACGTGAGAGCGTTGTAATCTAATAGGTCACTGTCAGTGTGATGACATCACTGTAACTTCCCGGGGCCACATCTTGTCCTGCTGGTATTCGCCCGTAAATCGTACTATTAATGCTATCTGTAGGCGATGTTCTCGTTAATGTCATGGAAGTCCCGCCAGTCTGTGAGCCACCTGTACCATCGCCACGAATCTGTGTAAATGCCGCGTCATAGTACAAGTTGTAACTCAATACATTACTGCCAGATTTCATACTACGCGATACAAAGCTATTGCTGTTACCCGCGCTATAACTTGAGACAAGATTAATCGTAGTGCTGCCACCACTTACTAGAGTGCAGGTCGCTGTTACATTACCATTAGCCAATGTGGGCGAACCGTTCAAAGGATCGTAAATACCAAATGCAGGGCCCGTTGCCGTGATTGAACATGTCACGGCGGCCAATGCCGGTGCCGATACTAACGCTACCGCAGCAATAGCAACACTCAGTATTCCATACACGCTGTTACCTATGCGTGAAATAAATCGAGGTTTGCGATGCTGTGTATTCATTGTAACGGTCGAGGCTTCGGCTTCGCCCCCAGCTTGTGACACTTTATATCGCCGAGGTCTGGAAGTGGATCATTTTGCGGTGGTGGTTGGACACGAAATTCACACTCACCGTCATTCCAGCTTACATGACCCGTCATACCATGATCATATCCGGTGACATAAGTCGCGCCGTCGTAAGCAACTGGAAATACTTTACCGTTGAATCGCACCTGTGCACCGACAGGTATTACTTTATCCGCATCTGTAATGAGACGGAATGTGGCGGCACGCACATGTGAAACTGGAAAGTGCGCAATCACACCACTTCGATAACCAGGGACAATGACCAAAGTACGCGTCGCAATTTCTGTGTCCAATGGTAATTCAGTTGGTTCCACGTTAATGCGATTGGCTTGATACGGTAATAAATCATGCAGCAACGCCCGGCCATTCTTGTCCGTATGCGTAATCAATTGATGATCAATATATACCGGCACGTCGTTAATGCCATCTACATCAATCAAAGCAAAGCTATCAAATACTGTCCGCGTGAAATCCAACTCACCGCCGATTAAAGTCGCCGCACCGCTCCAATACAAGCTTTGTCCACTGACATCTTGCTGTCGTGCAGCCTGTACATCGAGATCACCCGCCGTTGTCTGCACGCGGCCATCAACATTATAATTTTTAGCAGTGGATGCGGACAATCGATAACCATAACCCACACCTGCCGGCGAATTTTTTATCAACGTTGCATACACTTCATTGGGCGGTGCACCCACGCCAGTGCCGCCATTGGCACTCAATGATGCAGAATGTTCACTGCCAAGCGGCATGGTAAATGTTAAGAAATAACTATTACTGTTAGTGTCAGTCATGGAACGGCTGGCCACCAGTGAAAGGCTGATACGATCACCGAGTGAAGCGTTATAGGTCAGACTTAGATTACGTTGCGAAGGTAAATCATAGAAACTGTCATGCGCATAGGCTAATGCCATGGATCCCGCACGACTCATGTTAAGTCCAACTTGCGCAAGATCGCGTTGCCTGAATTGTTGATAACCAATACCGGCGTTGGTTAGTTGACGATAGCCACGACTTGCCGCCTTGCTACTCAGAATAAAATTCAATCGTGACCACTGACTTTCAACTGCGGCACCCAGCAAAGATCCTGAGTTATCATTGGTGCTGCTGGCTGCGCCAATGACATTAACAATGCCGTATCTGCCAACACCCACTGCAACGTTGAGTCCTAATGCATGACCAAAATCCTGCATCACTTCACCATGACCTTCCACCGTCAACATCGAGTTGATGCCACGCCGATACGTCGCCTCGCCGATCCAACTGCCGTAGTCATTGCTTTGCAACGCGTAGTTATTGCGAACGCGGCCGACATTGATTTGATATTCACTTAATTTTGGCGCCAGCAAATTCAAGTTTGAATAAAACGCTTGAGTAAGCACTTGTTCGCGACCCAACGCATCGCGGACCACCATACTTACTTGTCCGCTACCGGTAATGGCCGGCAACCTGTCAATGATGAATGGTCCGGGTGGTATAACTTGTGAGGTGACTTTCTGATTATTGACGAACACATCGACTGTTGAAGGTACCACTGCAGTACCGGTTGCCGTTAACAACGGAGTGGTGACCAAGTCTGGTCGCAATGTAAAATCAGTGCCCCAACTGATACCTGCGAAACGCAATGCACTGCCCCAACTGCCCGCGTTGCTAATGCTGTCGCCAATAGTCAATCGTTCAATGCGCGATGGAAAATCATGTGTGAATGTCGTATCAAGACGAATCCATTGCGCATCGCTGTTTTGATTTGCACTGCCCGATTGTGAACGCGCCACTGAACTGGTGGTTAACACACCCGCGCGTGTGAATACACCTAACTCAGTGAACACACCATTGAATGTGCTATCAGCTATACGTTGTGTTGAGAGTTGGTAGTTAAGAAAAGCGCCATTCGCTGATGGTGTCAACGTCGGCGCGCCACGTGACTCGGCAGTCAATTGCGTAGCTAAAAATGCACTTGCCGGTGCATGAATAGTGACGCTTTGCTTTGCTTCATCAATCTCAAGTTTTATATCGGCGATTGAATTCAGCGAGTAGTAACGTCGTTGTTCGTATGAATACACAGGGACTTTGGGTAGCTTCAATCGCAAACGTGCGAAGTCACTTTCTTCCAGCAAGATTCCATTGTTTTCATCACGCAATACAATCAGCGATTCTGGATTTCCTTGTTCATTCACGCGTACTTCAAGTACGGCTTCTTTCAAAGCGGGTGATTCGGCCGATGCCGATCTCACAAAACCAAAACTCAACATAAACACACACAACACACTGGCGAGACGCTGCGATAGATTGATATAGCCGCGCATAGAATCTGCGTGTTAATGAACTTCAGCATTATTGATGGCTGCGTTAAATTCACCTTGATCGCTATAACCATGAATGGTCAACGCGGTTTGACGATCAGCCTTGGCAGGCGGTGTCAAATTCCAAGTGATGTGCGACCCAGGTAATACATAACGGCTTAGATTCGCGTGTGCGCTACCCAGCGTGCCGAATTGCACTTCGAAGTCAGTCACTTGAACATGTGCTTTGCCTTGATTGAAGGCTTCGATTTGCACACTACCATCATCTTGCCATTTCACCGTCCATAGCACATCCGAGTGTACGGCTGTGATAGGCGCGATGAAGATCGGAATGCTCATACGCAATGCCACGCTTAAGCCAACGAAATCCTTTGGTGCAGCCGGTGGTACTTCACTTAATATCAATCGATAATGTAATTCGTAATCTGTATTCTCGATGTGACGAAGTGCAATTCGCACAATTTGTTCTGCTTTGGGCGCCATTTGAAAAACAGGCGGCGCTACCAACAAATCCTTGCTGTCCACATAATGTTCTTCGTTGCCCTCTTGTGACCAAGCAAGTACCTGCGCTTGAATCAACAACGGTGCATCTTCTTCGTTATGAACGGTAAGCACTTCCACTGTGTGCTTTCGGTCCAATTCAATTCTCAAAGGAGAAATACTGAAAGTACCTGCGGTGGCATTTTGCGCCACCGCGATACCTATCACCCCGGCGCATAACCACTGCACAATGTTTTTCATGAATACAGTGGCTCTTATTACTTTCATCAATCTTGCTGTAACTCAACCAAGCGTACTTGATTAGTACGTTATCGTTGCAGTAATCGTATCGGAGTAAGCGCCTGGCACTGCATCTTGATTGATGGTGCTATCAGGCAATTGCCCAAATACTGGAACCGAAACGGCAGTGGCAAGACCTGTACCCGTACCGGTTTGCGTGGTGCTGCTTAAGGTTCCATCACCAAACACAGTAGTCAAGGCTGCACTGGTATAAAGATTGTATTGCAGGGTGCTGCCACCGTTAGCCATCAAGCGTTGTGTCATCGTGCCGCCCGTGGTGGTGCCGGCATTGAGTGAAACTGTGAATGGTGTTGTCTTGGTGCACTTCACACTGATGGCACTGGATGCTGTCACTGCACCTGCACCCGGTGTGTAGCCACCAAAAGCTAAATTCGTGGCACTAGCGGCGGTACAAATTTTGTTTACTGTTGCAGTAACGGTAAACGTCACCGGAGGAAGTGTCACCGCCATAGCGGCACCAGATATACCGAGGCCAGCGGCGATCAAAATTGCAGATATCGAGTTACGCATGAGGTCTCCAAAGTGTGTTGATTGCAAGACGACTGGTTTGTGTTCACATCGTCGTTGGCAGACATATTTGCAGCAGTTTATTGACACCGTTGTGAAGTTGTTCGCAGTTCATTGCAAGCGCTCTACAGTTCGCTTTCAATCTGCCGATCACGTCTTAATTTGTACGGGATTTAACGCCAATTCTGCATAATGTCACCTTCGCTCAAGTGACCTAATTTGTTGATGAACGTCACGAATTTTTTGCTTTTAAAATTGCTTGCGCGAATCAATGACAATTTGTTTTGGTGTTGCAGATTCTAATTCAGTAAGAATGCTAAAACTGCGCGACATGCCATAAGTTCGCCAAAAAACTGCTCTCAATTTATTATTGCCGTTCGAGATCGAGTAGTTATGAATACAAAATCTTTCAGCGTTGATGCCGCATCCATTCAATGGACATTAAGAAATCTATGCTATCCATTACCGGTTCCAACGATCAACAAGTTAGTGCTAACAATTTATTGCCACTAGAAAACGGTCTACCTACGTTCATCATAAACGCTGATTTTCCAGCATCTTTTAATCAGAAAACTATTTGTTTAACTGATTTGATGTGTAAAATTAAAGGTCTTCTGCGTGCGAATAATTGGTCAACAAATGCAACCTAATGTACGCAGCGATTATGAGTTGCCAAAGGTTTAGTAATGTCACACAAAGCGCCCAACGATTATGGCTATTTCGACGATGCTGCCCGCGAGTACGTTATTACTCGTCCCGATACACCATTGCCGTGGTTGAATTATCTGGGTCAGGATGAATTTTTTGGTTTGTGCACCAACACTGCAGGCGGCTACACCTTCTGGAAAGATGCGAAGCTGCGCCGTTTGACTCGTTATCGCTATAACAATGTGCCGTATGACTTGGGTGGTCGTTACTTCTATGTGAATGACAATGGTTCGGTTTGGAATCCAGGTTGGAAACCAGTGAAAGCCAAAGATGTCAGTTATCAATGCCGTCATGGCTTGGGTTACACACGCATCATCGGTGAGAAAGACGGTCTTGAAGTGGAAACGCTGTTCTTTATTCCACCCGGTGAAAATCTGGAAGTATGGAAGATTCGCGTGAAGAACAAATCGGCTGTAAAAAAGACGCCAAAGATTTTCTCTTATCAAGAGTTCTGCTTCTTCGAAGCATTGAACGACATGACCAATTATCAACGCACCTACTCTATCGGCGAAGTGGAAGTTGACGGTTCGGCGATTTATCACAAAACAGAATATCGCGAACGTCGCAGTCATTACACGTTGTTTGGTTGTACCCGCAAGATCGATGGCTTCGACACTTCACGTGATGCCTTTGTTGGTATTCATGAAGGCTTGCATGAAGCGCGCGTGCCTTTCACAGGCAATGCAACCAATTCAAAAGCCTTCGGTTGGAATCCAATTGGCTCACATCAAATCAATCTGGAACTGGCGCCCGGGCAAGAAGAGGAATTTGCATTTGTGCTTGCCTATGTCGAACAAGGTAATGAACCCAAGTTCACCAGCAAGTATGTAATGAACAAGAAAGTCGGGCAGGCGATCATGACCAAGTATTCTGCACCGGGTGCAGTGGCCACGGCATTTGCTGGATTGAAGAAATATTGGGATGACTTGCTGAGCAATTTCCAAGCACAATCACCCAACGAACACGCCAATCGCATGCTCAACACCTGGAATCAATATCAATGCATGGCTACCTTCAACATGTCACGGTCGGCATCCATGTATGAAACGGGTATTGGTCGTGGCATGGGCTATCGCGATTCCAATCAGGATCTACTGGGCTTTGTGCACATGATTGGTCATCGTGCACGGCAACGCATTCTGGATATTGCAGCCACGCAGTTAAGCGATGGTACTTGCTATCATCAATATCAACCGTTAACCAAGAAAGGCAATGCCGATATTGGTGGTGATTTTTATGATGATCATCTGTGGCTGATTCTTTCCACCGCGGCTTACATTAAAGAATCAGGCGATACTTCCATCTTGGATGCGCCAACGGGTTATGCAGACAAGAAGTACAACAACGATAAGGAAAAGGAGTCTCTACTGCATCATTTGGAAACTTCCATTGCTTATACGTTGAAGAAACGTGGCCCTCATAGTTTGCCTTTAATCGGTCATGCCGATTGGAATGATTGTTTGAATCTTAATTGCTTTTCCACCGAGCCCAATGAATCCTTCCAGACCGCGGGAGATGTGAAAGACTCGAAAGCAGAATCAGTCATGATTGCAGGCTTGTTCCTTTATGCGGCGCGCGAGATGGTAGATCTTTATAACTTCCTTGGTCGCAAAGCCGATGCAACTCGCATGCAAACAGGTTTCGACGACATGCTTGCAACGCTTGAAACGCAGGCGTGGGATGGTGAGTGGTATACACGTGCTTACGATGCCGCAGGTAAGGTGATCGGTTCGAAGAGCAACGAAGAAGGCAAGATATTTATCGAATCACAAGGTTGGGCTGTACTTGGCGGTGCGGGTCAGAGCAATGGTCGCGCTCGTCAAGCTTTGGAAAGCGTACATAAACATTTGTATACGAAGAACGGCATTGTGTTGCAACAACCTGCCTATTCTGAATATCACAAAGAATACGGCGAAGTGACTTCGTATCCACCCGGCGTAAAAGAAAACGCCGGCATCTTCGCGCACAATAATACTTGGATTCATCTGAGTTGGTGTTTGCTC
>JAICKZ010000342.1 GCA_025927665.1 Steroidobacteraceae bacterium
ACAAGCAAATGAGTCTGCAGGGGGACTATTTGCGATCCAATTGATATCGATTGCCGTTAAAGCTGTTTGTTGAAGCAGGGGATGATTGTGACCTTGTACAACAGTTAATACATTACGCTGCAAGTCTTTGGCAGCCACATACCATGCCGCTTCGGAATGATCAGCCTGACCGCCAATTCCCAGTCCATGACGTTGACCCAATGTGTAATACATTAAGCCACGATGCTTGCCTATGAGCTGATCATCAGCGCTACGAATCTCTCCCGGTTGTGCGGGCAGGTATTTTTCCAAGAACGCTGCGAAAGGACGCTCACCAATGAAACAGATTCCAGTACTATCTTTTTTGTCATGAGTGGGCAACGCAAGTTGCTTGGCAATTTTTCGCACTTCGCTCTTTTGCAGTTCGCCAATGGGAAACAAAGTTTGTTTAAGTGCTGCAGCCGAAACCGCGTGTAGAAAATAACTTTGATCCTTGCCTTGATCTAAGCCACGCAACAACTGTGGAACAGGGTGATGCATCACTCGTGCATAATGACCCGTTGCAAAATATTCGGCGCCTAAGCGTTTGGCATGCTCAAAGCAGACACCAAATTTGATTTCACGATTGCATAGCACATCGGGATTGGGCGTACGTCCGGCTTGGTACTCGGCAAGAAAATGTGCGAAGACTTTATCGCGATACTCTGCGGCAAAACTGATCTTATGAAGTGCGATGCCTAGTTGAGTACATACTTGACGAGCGTCTTGATAATCTTCGGCCGAGGTACAATAACCATCTTCGTCTTCTTCCCAATTGCTCATGAACAGGCCTTCGACACGATAACCTTGTTGCAACAACAAATGTGCGGCCACGGACGAATCAACGCCACCGGACATACCGACGATAACAAGAGAAGAATTCATGATCTAACTATGCAGCTCATGCCGCACTTAATGCAACGACAATTAGAAATCAAATCTGACTTGATGCGTTGATTATTACTTCGGTGGCTCTGCGCCAGGATGACTATCTTCCATTGGATAATTTATCAAGCCATTGGCTTTGCTATTAGAGCTGCTGTTAGATGAACTACTTGAAGCGTTGCTCATAGGCTTAGTTGCCGGTGACATGCTGATCGAGTCTGATGCTGCAACACGTCCTTGTCCCAGTGAATCTATAAATGCTTTAGCTTCTGGGGTTGCACGTGGTCCAGTGGATGAAAGTATTTCGCTGGCAAGAATACCGGGCTTGTTGTAGTAACCCGCATTATAACTTTTATTCACCGTAAGCGCGGAGCCATCCAAGGCAACACCCGCAAACAAGCCTTTGTTGCGAGAATAAGCATACACCTGTGCATTCATACCGACATCGGTTGCCGCTTCAGTTTGTCGACCCACCGGTCCTGCGGCGACGGAAGCATCCGCACCTAATGTCACTTTACCGCCAATGATGCCTTCAATGCCGGCGCGCGAGGTGAATACCAACATAACGTCAGTGGACTGAACACCTACTTGAAAGCCAACGCTGCCACCTGTGAGATTCACAAATACAGGATTACTCCAACTGCCATCGTCATTACGGATCACCATCACGCCGGTGCCACGACGGCCACCCAGTACAACACTGACTTTGAGCACATTTGGAACCACCACGACTGCGTAGGCACGATCTAATAACCAATTGGGTACGTTTTGATCGGGTGCACTGCGTAATTCGTTCATCACTTCCGTGGCATTCAGCAAGGTTGCTTCCTGACGTGGTCCGGCTAACGCCACGGCTGAAAACAATGCGCCGGCAATCATCATGAGGCCGCTGAAGCGACGGACAACTGATTTGAAATTATTCATCGTTAGCACCTGTGAGAATCAACAAGATGCAATCCTAACAGACGTACGCTGCCTTGCTAAGTTCAATTACCCAAGATTAATTGCCCAATCAAGAGCTAGCAATCATGGACGCTACAAATGCTCCAGCAATCCATACACTTTGAAACATGATGTCGCTATCGTCGGTAACAACAAAGTCCTGTTTGTATTGTCTTTATGTTGTTGTTATTTTAGAACATGAGGCATTGCGCGACGCCAAAAAATCAATCCAATCACTAAGTACAGACCTGCAAATACCGGCATTGCAGTGGTCAAGAGTTCCGAAATAAACCAGTAAACAGATCGCCAATAGGCAGGAATGCGCAAAGCATTAATCAAACCTGCGATGAGCGATATTACAATCAATGACAGAAGCAGGTATTTGCGCGAAGAACGATGTGATGTCGGCAAC
>JAICKZ010000297.1 GCA_025927665.1 Steroidobacteraceae bacterium
ATTGATGAAATCAAAGCGCTTGGTTCACAGGCGATTGCCATCACAGGCGATGTCAGTGATGAGTCACATTCACAGCAATTGGTACGTGCCGCAGTGGATCAATTTGGCGGGTTGGATATTGCTTTCAACAATGCCGGCACGTTAGGCGAAATGGGGCCGGTGCAAAATATTTCGTTGTCGGGATGGCAAGATACACTTAACACAAATCTTACTAGTGCATTCTTAGGAGCGAAGTACCAAATCCCTGCAATGCTTTTACGAGGCGGCGGCTCAATTATTTTTTCTTCCACCTTTGTGGGTAATACCACAGGTTTTCCCGGCATGGCCCCTTATGCCGCAAGCAAAGCTGCACTGAATGGCTTGACGCAAGTCATTGCTGCTGAAAATGGCATTCACGGTATTCGCGCCAACACAATTATATTTGGCGGTGTTGATACACCCATGGGTCGCTCGGTTGCAAATACACCCGAAATTCTTGCTTACATTCAATCGCTATATGCGTTGAAGCGAATCGCCACGCCGGAGGAAGTTGCCCGTTCTGTTCTTTATCTGGCATCAGAGGCTTCCAGCTTTACCACTGGAACCGCATTGGTTGTCGATGGCGGTGTCTCTATATACAGAGCTTAAACTCTATTATTTTGACGAGAACTATTCATCATTTTTGTAGCGACGCAGCTTCGCCATGTATCTGTTTAACCAAGCGTACGCATAACGTACAGACCTGCAAATAAGGCAGCAATCGAAACACCAACCGATGACAGCACATAAACTGTCATCGCAAGCAATTCACCACGCTCATAAAGCAAGGCAGCATCCAGCGAGAATGCAGAAAAAGTGGTGAAGCCGCCTAATATGCCGGTCATTAAAAAAAGCCGCCACGATTGGGAAGCATCACCACGCATAGCGAAATAACCGGCCAACAATCCCATCGTTAACGATCCCAATACATTAATCGTAAGTGTGTGATATGGAAATTCAGTGCCCATCAATCGCGGTATAAATACGTTGAAACCATGACGAACCATGCCACCAAGGCCCGCACCGGCAAATACAATTAGATAGGAATTCATATCGTTCTCATATAATTTTTGATGAAGGTGCATTATAGAAATAGAGTGGCAACAACCTACATCGTATCTTGATGCAATGTAATCGCTAATCTCATCAGTCTTGCGATTAGAAGTGTCCTATCTCGTTACTGAGATATTAATCGATTACGTTGAGCAAACGATAGTCTTGGCTTGTATCCAATCATAACGAAGTCGAGTGCTGTACTTAGCGTACTTTGCCTATACAGTAATTCTTTGTTTCACCCACCACATTAATTCTTGCGGCTACCACCAAATGGGCCATGATGAAACTGCTCATAGTTATGCTCTTCATCAAACAACGTAAGCGAAGGCTTGATGAGATCACTGCGTGCAACGATACCCAGTAATTCTCGCGACTGTACATTCTTGACCACCGGCAATCGTTCGAGTCGATGCACCGCTAATCGGGTAGCGACAGTTCGACAAGTTTCGTCCGCAAAAGCCATCACGGGAATATTCACACCAAATAAATCACCAACTGGCTTTGCATCGGAAGCGGGTTGCTCCTTTAGCAAAGTTTCTCGATCCAGCATGCCTAAAAATATACCATCGCGTACCACCGGAAAAGCTCGATGCTTTTGATGAGCCCCAAAATAAGTGCTAAGTGCATCTGCAGTGGATATCGTTGCATTGATCGCTTCCACCTTCTGAGTCATCACTTCTTCAACCGTATGTCTTTCAAGCGGGTCGATACCGTATTCTCGATAGATGTGATAACCACGTCGTGCAATTTTTTCTGTCAAAATGGATCGTGGCATTGTCATCACAGTAAATCCATAAGCGGTAGCGCAAGCAGTGAGCAATGGCAACAATGCATTAATGTCATGCGTTACTTCAAATGCAAACATAATCGCCATGATGGGTGCTCGCATCATACCACCCAGCGTTGCGGCCATGAACACCAACGACCATAACTTGGGTTCTCCACCCGGAAGATAAGGTCCGAGAATAGCGCCGAATCCGGCACCCAACATCAACAATGGCGCTAACACTCCTCCTGATGTTCCGGAACCTAACGCGATCACCCACATGACTGCTTTGCATGCCAATAACGCGACGACGACACTAATAGCCAAATGATTCTGTAACAAATCGCCAATCACGTCGTAACCAACACCCAACGCGCGTGGTTGTAAGTAGCCACCGATTCCCACCACGATAGCGCCAATGGCGGGCCACCACATCCAGTGGACTGGCAGCTTTCCAAATAGGTCTTCGACTTTATACAGCGAGGCAGACAAGGTCCAAGACAGTCCACCGCTGATAAGTCCGGCGAGCAAACAAGAAAACAAACCGATAGGTGTAACCGACAACGTTTGTAAAGGAAACAAAGGTCCGGCATCAAATACATACACACGCGAGAAACTGGCAACTACGCATGCCACAGCCACTGGCAGTAAACTTCGGGGCCGAAGTTCAAACAAAAGTAGTTCTACTGCCAACATAATTGCCGCAATGGGAGTACCGAACACGGCAGTCATTCCTGCAACCGCACCTGCAACCAGTAGTGCTTTTCGCTCACCGCCTGTAATACGAAGGTGCTGTCCCAGAAGAGAACCTAATGCACCACCCGTCATAATAATCGGCCCTTCCGCTCCAAACGGACCACCACTGCCAATGGCGATGCCTGATGATAACGGTTTGAGCAATGCAACCTTGGGCGACATTCTGCTCTTGCCAAACAAGATGGCTTCGATTGCTTCTGGAATACCATGGCCACGAATTTTTTCTGAACCAAATCGTGCCATGAGACCAATGATCAGTCCACCAATAATGGGAATTGAAATCACCCACACACCTAAGGTGTTATCAGCGGGTGAATGCATAACCGTGGAGAATGAATGGAAAAAGAAAATGTTGGTAAACAGACGAATGAGTCGAAGCAACACATACGCTGCGCCCGTGCTCAACAAACCAATCAACGCGGCAGCACCCGCAATACCAAGCAATCTTAAGTCAGTGGAAAAATCACCGCGCGAATCAGATATCAACATGTTTAGTTTTTCACCACAGGAATTTGAAATATGCCACGTATGGCTTTTAATTCGGCTCGATGTATCGCGGCCAATTTAGTCAGCAACCTTGAACCATCAGCACGTAGATGTACTTCAATTTCTCTGCCGTCGCTTTTTCCTTGCCGCCGACGCACCAAGCCAAGTGCTTCGCAACGGGATATCAATGTCACCACTGCATTTGGTCGCGCCTGCAAACGCTCCGCCAATTCACCTACGGTTGCATAATTACGGCTTGGATAGCCTTTGACGTGAAGCAGCGTTAAATATTGTCGCGGCGTGACGCCGTGCGCACGGGCTGCATTTTCAGAAAATTGTTCAAAACGGCGCATTTGATAGCGAAATTCCGAAAGTTCTTCAAATGCCGCCTTGGTCAGCGCTCGCTTAGTAACTCGACCCATAATTCCGCTAGTTCATCCGTAGGAAGAAATAATATATCACATTGTGATCTAATTTATAAAGTCATGATTATTATTACCGTGTGCGCCAGACGCGACATTACAGAAAAATGAACTTACTCTTTATACAGATTCAGGTCGATCAAATAGTAATCTTGCCAATAGCATCGCGCTGACAGCGCCTGCGAACTGATA
>JAICKZ010000219.1 GCA_025927665.1 Steroidobacteraceae bacterium
GAAAGCCCTGTATAGGTCCGTATTTTTGTACTACCTTCATCGACTCTGGAATTTGAACTGGTGATGCTCCAATACCTATCTTGCCAACCTTTCTTCCCGCCTCGGTGGCTTCACTTACAGTAACGGGCAGCTCTTTGATCTCGCCATTACGACTGATCTGAACATTCACTGTTTGTCCACCACGCTGAGTCACTAACTTGACCAAGTCAGTGAAGTCGCTGACAGGCTGTCCATCGAATGCCAAGATCAAATCACCTGACTTCAAACCTGCATGCTCGGCAGCACCACCTGGAACAATGGAATTAATCATCGCGGGAATCGGTGGATACCAGAAGTCAAAACCCAACGCCGCGAACATTTTTGCCGGATCTTGTAACTCAGGATCGCGCGCTGCGTTGATTTCTATAATGTGTTGAGTACCAGCGCCTTCATCACCACGCACCGTCAATTGCACTGAGCCTTCCACCAACTGATCGAACAAATGAATAGTGGCGTCTTCACGCGTAAACACTTCATGTCCTTGTACCGCAGTGATCAAATCACCTTGATGAATGCCGGCCTTCGCTATCAACGATCCTGCTGTGACTTCGCCGATCACCGGTTTCAACGCAGTGGTGCCGATCAGCAATAATATCCAGTAGAAAAACACCGCCAAGATCAGATTGGCAATAGGTCCTGCCAATAACACCGAGACACGCTTCCACACCGGTGCGCGACTAAAACTAAAAGGCAAATCTTTTTCTGCAATTAGTTCTTGATTATTGTCATCACGCTCGCCCAATAACTTCACGTATCCACCAAGCGGAATAGCGCAGACCACATACTCAACTCCATCCTTCGGTGAAGTTCGTTTCCAAATGGGTTTGCCAATGCCAATGGAGAAACGCAGGACGCGAATGCCCAAGCGTCTTGCTGCCCAGAAGTGCCCCCACTCATGTACTCCAACTAAGATAACAATCACAACAATGAATGCAGCGACGGTCAATGGTAAAGACGACAAACTAAAACTGTTCATATCATTCTCACATCGATACTATTGGACAATACTGTTGGATGCGATGCGCTGTTGCGATGCTTAATCGCACATTCACGCGCCCATGCATCCACGTGCATTACTGCTTCAAGTGAATCCAAAGGTACGACTTGATGTTTCTGCAACACAGCATCAATCACGTTGGCAATTTCCGTAAAGCGTAATTGTCCATCAAGAAATGCAGCTACCGCCACTTCATTGGCCGCATTCAAAGCAGCAGGTGCACTGTCTCCGCATTTGGCGGCATCTCGAGCCAAACGCAAACAAGGAAAGCGAATATCATCTGGTGCTTCAAATTCCAACTTGGATAGCTGCACCAAGTCTAATGATTCTACACCGGAGGTAATTCGTGCGGGCCAACCTAACGCAAATGCAATGGGTGTGCGCATATCTGGATTACCCAACTGTGCGAGCATCGAACCGTCCACATATTCCACCAATGAATGCACAATACTTTGTGGATGAATCAATACATCGATCTGCGTTGCAGACATGGCGAACAGCAAACTGGCCTCAATCAATTCCAATCCCTTATTCATCAGCGTTGCTGAATCTACCGAAATTTTCTTGCCCATGATCCAACGCGGATGCGCGCAGGCTTGTTCAGGCGTAATGTTGTGCAAGGCACTGGATGATGTGCGCAAGAACGGACCACCGGATGCAGTCAATAACAAACGTTTGATACCAGGTTGAATGTTGTCTGCTGCAAGACGGGTGTCGGGTAGACACTGGAAGATCGCGTTGTGCTCGCTATCGATTGGTAACAAATGAGCTTTACCATGATGCACTGCCTGCATAAACAGCTTGCCAGACATGACCAGTGATTCTTTATTGGCAAGTAAAATACGTTTGCCAGCACGTGCCGCAGCCAATGTCGAGCTGAGTCCCGCCGCACCGACAATGGCCGCCATTACCGTGTGAACATCGGGATGTGCTGCCAATTCATCCAACGCACTTGCGCCAGCAAGCACCTCTGTCGAACATCGTTCTTCACGTAACTCTTTGCGTAACTGTACCGCTGCCTGCGGATCTGCGAGTGCCGCAAAGCGCGGTTTATATTGCAAACACTGAGCTTTGAGTGCAGCCACATTACGTTGTGCTGCCAGCGCGAACACCGTAAAGCGATCCGGATGGCGTGCAACTACATCCAGTGTGTTCTGACCGATACTACCAGTAGCACCGAATACCGCGACATTGACCATTGTCGGGATTTTTGTGGGCGCCGTTGCAGGCATTGCGATGGACATGTTCACAACGTCACCACATTCAGATAAATTAATCCATACACAAACACGGGAGCTGCCGCGGTAATACTGTCGATGCGATCCAGCACACCACCATGTCCGGGCAAAATATTGCTGCTATCTTTCAATCCTGCATGTCGCTTGAATAAACTTTCGGTTAAGTCACCTACAATAGAAAAGCTAACCGTAATCAACGACAGAAGTGCAAAAGAAAATAACTGAATACCAAACCAATGCGCGGCCAATAACGCAACAACCATTGCCGACAATACACCACCGACAACACCTTCCCATGTTTTTCCCGGGCTGACTTGTGCTGCAAGTTTGTGACGACCAAATGCTTTACCAAAAAAGTAAGCGCCGACATCCGTGCTGACCACCAGCAACAATAAACACAGAATGAAATAAGCTCCCTGTGAATGATTCATCAACAACGTACCTAACGCAATCCATACTGGCAACAACACCACTATGCCGATCAATGGTGTCATCCATCGCGCACTTGAATGAGGTGCAAAAACGATCCATGCCGATGCAACTATCCACCACAATACTGCTGCAAATAACAAAGTGTAAGCACTGACAATCGTTGGTTTGAAATACCATGCAGCCATTAATGCGGCGATCAGTAACACATAAAGAAGACGCACTACGACACTAGGTTGCTGCGTCACAAAACCACTCCATTCCCATGCGCCTAACAGCAATATGATACCTAATGCAATTTGCAACCATACTGCGGGCGCGTACAACAATAGGGCAAGCACCGGTAACCCTATTATCAATGCGGTAATGACACGCTGTCGCAGCACTAAGAAGCCTCGCCTTTAACGTTATGCAGCTTGGTTGCTGCGATCTGTTCGCCTGTTAGGCCAAAGCGACGTTGACGTTCGCCAAAAAATTGCAACGCAGTATTAAGCTGCTTTTCATCAAATTGTGGCCAGAGCACATCACAAAAATACAACTCTGTATAAGCTAAATTCCATAACAAAAAATTACTGATGCGTTGTTCACCACCAGTGCGAATAAATAAATCAGGCTCGGGTAATGCGGCAAGTTCCAGCTGTGTACTTATATGTGCGTCAGTAATCTCAGCCGCCGTTAGTATTCCGGCCACACATTGCTGCGCTAACCTGCGCGTCGCTTGCGTAATATCCCAGCGTCCACCATACGCAACTGCAATGACCAATATAAGGCCTGGATTGTTAGCGGTGCGTGCTTCCGAGGCGGTCATGCGTTTTTGCAATTCATCATTCAAAGAACTTCGATCGCCGATAAAGCGCACACGAATGCCATTGCGATGCATGCTTTCAAGTTCACTATCCAATGCCTGGACAAATAAATTCATCAACGCAGAAACTTCAGTGACGGGGCGCTGCCAATTTTCACTGGAGAATGCAAACAACGTCAGCACTTCAACACCGTGTTTGGCGCAAAGTTCAACGGTTGCGCGCACTGCTTTTACACCCGCATGATGACCTGCAGGTCTTGGCAGGCCACGCTTGCGTGCCCAGCGTCCATTGCCATCCATGATGATGGCGATGTGTTTAGGCAACACGGTAAATTTGATGTCAGTACGCTTGCTGGTAAACACGGGTAGAAAAATCTTCAATTGATGTTGTTTGTCCTTGCTCTTATGTCCATCAGATATGCATCACTTCTTTTTCTTTTTCTGCCATTGCTTGATCTATTTCCGCAATGTACTTGTCGGTAAGTTTTTGTATCTCATCCTGGGCGCGACGATCTTCATCTTGTGAGACCAATTTTTCTTTGAGCATCTCCTTCAACTCGTTCATTACATCGCGACGTACATTACGGACGGCGACTCGACCATTCTCAGCTTCATGGCGTACTACCTTGGTCATGTCCTTACGACGCTCTTCAGTCAGGGCTGGCATCGGTACGCGAATTATTGTACCTGCCGTATTCGGCATCAATCCGAGATCGGACTTCATGATGGCTTTTTCAATCGGCTGCACCATGCTGCGATCAAATGGTGTAATAACCAATGTACGTGCATCTTCCACCGTAATACGCGCTACTTGCTGTAGCGGGCTGTCAGTCCCGTAATAGTCGACTTTCAAATGTTCTACCAGTGCCGGATGCGCTCGGCCAGTACGCATTTTTTTAAGTTCATTCTTTAATGCCAGTACACATTTTTGCATGCGCTCTGCAGCATCTTTTTTGAGATCTTCAAGCATGGTCACTCCAGCATTGAACAATTGTCACAACAGGGTTCTTAATAATCTCAACATTCAGTCATACAATGATTGAGACACTCTTTAAATATTTTAATATTAACTTTAACAATCAGATTGAGTTGGTTACCAATGTACCAACCTCTTCCCCACGCACAATGCGTAATAACTCACCTGGCACGGTGAGATCAAACACTCGCAGCGGCAAATCATTTTCACGACACATGACAATTGCCGTGGCGTCCATCACGCCAAGACGATCTGTCAGCACTTTTTCAAACGTCAACCGATCGTACTTCTTTGCAGTGGGATCTTTAACCGGATCGGCGGTATAAATGCCATTGACCTTGGTCGCTTTAAGTAATACATCAGCATTGATTTCAATAGCGCGTAAACTGGCTGCAGTGTCTGTGGTGAAGAATGGATTGCCAGTACCTACAGCAAAAATAGTGACGCGGCCTTTTTCCAAATGACGAACAGCACGACGACGAATGTATTCCTCACACACTTCATTAATGCGTACCGCTGACATCACGCGCGCAAAGCCACCCATGGCTTCTAATGCATCTTGCAATGCCAGTGAATTGATTACCGTAGCGAGCATGCCCATATGATCACCGGTGACGCGATCCATGCCGGTGCGGGCCAACCCTGCGCCGCGAAAAATATTACCACCGCCAAGCACTACTGCAACTTGAACGCCCAAATTGGTGACTTCATGAATTTCGGATGCCACACGCCGCAGCATGGCGGGGTCAATACCGTAGTCTGCATTGCCCATCAACGCTTCACCCGATAACTTCACCAAAATACGCGACAGCTTGCCATTGCCGGTGCGAGCGCCGACGGACGAACTTGAAGTGATAGATGCAGAAGATGGAGACTTAATTGGCATGGTTGGAGTGTACCTGCAAGGATGGAGTCACTTGGCTTAAATTAATAATCTTAAATTAATAATAACGGGTTGATCATTATAAAGAACCCCGCACGTGGCGGGGTTCTAATCCAGATCAAGTCAATCGCAAGTGTGATTATTCACCA